>JANONS010000158.1:0-2010 GCA_031420915.1 Armatimonadota bacterium | reverse complement strand
GTCCACACGACGACGGCAACTACTTCACCTGGACGCTGGACGAGGTCCGCGCGGCGCTCCCCGACGACGAGTTCCGGGTGGCGATCCTGCACTACAACGTCAATGAGCGCGGGGAGATGCACCACGACCCGCGGCGCAACGTCCTCTTCATCGACAAGGATCCTGACGCGATCGCTGTGATCACGGGCCTGCCGGAAGAGCGCGTGCTGGACCTGCTGGATGCGGCAAGGCAGCGGCTGCTCGCCGCGCGCAAAGAGCGCCCCACGCCCTTCATCGACCGGACCCTCTACGCGAACTGGAACGGCATGGCCATCAGCGCCTTCTTCGAAGTCTTCAAGGGGCTGCAGGTGGCGGAGGCGCGGACGCTGGCGCTGCGCGCGCTCGACCGGATCCTCACGGAGGCCTACCGGCCGGGGCAGGGAGTCTTTCACATGCTCACGCCGGACGGGCCGGCCCACCCGGGTCTGCTCGAGGACCAGGTCCAGATCGCGCAGGCGTGCCTCGACGCCTTCGAGGTCACCGGGGTGAACCGGTATCTGGCGGCGGCGCGCGACCTGGCGGAGGTGATGCTGCGCGACTACGAGGATTCCGCCGGCGGCTTCGTAGACATCGCCCGCGGCATCCCCACCGATCTCCCCCTCGCCGATCCAACCAAACCGGTGCAGGATGCCCCCACGCCCGCACCCAATGCCGTCGCGGTCCTCGTGCTGGCCCGCCTGGCGCGGCTGCTCGACGCCGCGCACTACCGGGAGGCGGCGGAGCGCACGCTGCGGGCATTCGCCGGGGGACTGCAGCACTTCGGCCTCTTCGCCTCGACCTTCTTCCTGGCGCTCGATGATGTGCTCCGCGAGCCCGCGCACGTCGTGGTCCTCGCGCGAGAGGCCGACGGGCTTGCCGACCGCCTCCACGCGGCGGCGCTCGAGACGTTCAGACCGGACAAGATCGTGGCGCGGTACCAGATCGATGGTGACGAGGCGCCGGTGCTGACGCCGCTCCCGGCAGCGGTGCGGGCGATGGCGGCCAGCGCCGCAGAGACTCGGGCGTACGTGTGCGCGGGAAACGCCTGCGCCCCGCCCACGTCCGATCCTCAGGAACTCGCGCACCTCATTCGCACCTTCAACGCCTGATCGCGGCCGCAGCGGTTTCGCATGTACGTGCGCCTGAAGCACACCCTCTCCTTCCTGGCGCTGGAGATGCTGCATCGGGCACCCCGCCGGCGTCCGATCGGCTGGCTCCTCGCCTACGCCAGGCTGGCGCCGAATGGGGAAGCCGTCCCCCAGGCGACGCTGCACCGCGAAGCCGCAACGATGGGCCCGGCCGGCGCCCGTTCGCTTGCGCGGCTGGAAGTCCTCGGCGTCTTCGAGCGGGCAGACGGCCTCATCCGCCTGGCTTCTGAGTTTCACGCCCACTGCGCCTACTTCGTCCGTCAGGTGGAACGATTGGGCAGGGCTCTGCGGACGCTGGATGGGGCGCGAGGGCGATCGGCCTTCAGGACACCGCTTGAGCGAGGCGTGCTCCTCTTCAACGCGGGGCTCTTCTTCGAATGCCACGAGTACCTGGAGGACGTCTGGCGCGCAGCACCCGAGCGCGACCGGCCCTTCTACCACGGGATCATTCAGATCGCCGCCGCCTTCTACCATTACGAGAAGGGCAACCAGCACGGGGCTCGGACGCTGCTGGGAAAGGCCCTGCAGAAGCTCGAGACCTGCCGACCTGTCTACATGAACGTGGATGTGAACCGGCTGCTGAGGAAGATGCGGCCGTGGATACCGCGGTTTGCCTCCAAGAAGGCAGGACGGCCTCTCCGGCCCGAAGAATTTCCCATCATCCCGATGGTCGAGAGGCGAGCATGAAAGCTGACCTGGATCGTCTGATGACCGAGCGTGGCTTCGACGCGATCGTCGTGACCGGCCCGGCCTCCAACAGCCCGGTGATGTACTACCTGGCGAACGGAGCCAAGGTAACCGAGCAGACCATGCTGGTGAAGAAGCGCGGGGAGGCTCCGACTCT
>JANONS010000157.1:0-3075 GCA_031420915.1 Armatimonadota bacterium | reverse complement strand
GCTCGCCAGTCGGCCCAGGCCACATAGCCAGGAAAAAGGCTATGATTATAGCCTTATCATACCTGACGCCCTGACCTCGTACAACCCTCGTGCATCCGTGTGTTGATGGTCTGTGATTCTGTCACCCCTTAACCGGTCTGTGAAAATGTCACCCTGCCCTGCGGGATGAATCTACAGGGGCATGGACAGGGAGACGATCACGATGACTCGCAAGGAGCAGCAGCGTGCCATGATCCTGAACCAGGTCCAGCGGAGCCGCGTGCTCATCCGGGAAGCGGCACAGGTGCTGGGCCTCTCTATCCGCCACCTCAAGCGGCTGCTGGCCGCCTACCGAGCCCGGGGTCCTGTGGCACTGATCCATGGGAACCGCGGCCGTCAGCCAGCGCATGCCCTGCCCGAGCCCCTCAAGGCCCGGGTCCGGGATCTCGCCCCGGCCTATTCTAGAGTTAACCACACCCATTTCACCGAACTCCTGGCCGAG
This sequence comes from Armatimonadota bacterium, assembly GCA_031420915.1. Classification (GTDB taxonomy): domain Bacteria; phylum Sysuimicrobiota; class Sysuimicrobiia; order Sysuimicrobiales; family Humicultoraceae; genus JANONS01. The sequence continues at coordinate 2,594 of JANONS010000157.1, read as the reverse complement.
CGCGAGGGGGTGACGCTCTCCCGGCCTTCGGTGCGGCGGATCCTCGTGGCGGCGGGCCATCGGAGCCCGCGCACCCGGCGGGCGCCCCAGCATCGCCGCCGGCGCGACCGCCTGCCGTTACCCGGCCTGCTCGTCCAGCTCGACGGCAGCCATCATGCCTGGCTGGAAGATCGCGGCCCCCGCCCCGTCCTGCTCGGCGCCATCGACGATGCGACCAGCGAAGTCTGCTTCGCCCAGTTCCGCGCGGACGAGGATGCCCACGGCTACTTCGTCCTCCTCACCACCCTCGGCCGCACCCATGGGCTGCCTGTCGCGGTCTACAGCGACCGGCACAGCATCTTCGTGCACACCCCGAAGCGTGCGCTCTCCCTGGACGAGGAGCTCACCGGCATCCCGGCCCCGACTCAGGTCGGCCGCGCCTTGCAGCAGTTGGGCATCCAGTGGATCGGCGCCCACTCCCCGCAAGCCAAGGGCCGCATTGAGCGGCTGTGGGGCACCTTCCAGGACCGCCTGGTCGCCGAACTCCGCCTGGCCGGCGCCTCCACGCTGGATGAGGCGAATGCAGTCCTGGCCGCGTTTCTTCCCCGCTTCAACCGCCGCTTCGCCAAGGCTGCCCCGCAACCTGGCTCGGCGTGGCGTCCTGTGCCAAAGGACCTCGATCTGGACGCCATCTGCTGCTTTCACTACCCCGCGACGGTGCGTAACGATAACGCTGTCCGCCTCGGCCCGCATCTCCTCGATATCCCCCCAGGCCCTGGCGGTCGCACCTACGCCCGTGCCCGCGTGACGATCCAGGAACGCTTAGACGGCTCGCTGACCGTCTACTACCAGGGACGCTGTCTCGCGCAGCAGGCAGCGCCGGCCCAAACCCCGCAGGCCCTCCGGGCGCGCAAACGCCAGCCCCTGGTACCGGCGAAGCCTCCTCGTGTCACCACGCAACGCCGTCGGCCTCAGCCACGCGCTGCCCGCCGCGCGCCCGCATCAGGCCCCTGGCGTCCAGCCCCTGATCATCCGTGGCGGCGTACCGACACGAGAACGAAAGCTCGCAAGGCATTGAGGGAGGCAGGAGTGACATTTTCACGGAACACTTAGGGTGACGAAATCACTGACCCACAACACGACTGACCGTTCTCGCTACCCGCTGGTCGTGGTCTCTGGCACATTCCTAAGCCGGTTGAGCAGCATCTGCGCTTCACGCGCGGCGTCGCTTGCCGGAGCCAGCGCGATCACACGTTCCAGCGCCCCTCGGGCCTCGCGGTAGCGCTGCGCCCTGATGCCGGCCCTGCCGAGCCAGAGGTAGGGGCGAGGGGATGCGGGCATCACCGCACTGGCCTGCCGGAACCGGCCCATCGCCGGGCCATACCATCCGGAGCGGTAGAGTTGAACACCTTCCCTCATGAGCGCGGCAAAGTGCGCCTGCGGGTTCACCACGGTCGCCGCTGGGGCAGGCGTGGACGCCGGGCGCGGTCGGGCGGGTGCCTGGGCAGCGACCGGTTGCGGCCGGGGCAACCGAATCATGATCTCCTGATCGCTCTTCTGCCCTAGCCGGAGGGTCCCGCGCCAGACTCTGGATCCGCGGCGGATAGTCACCTGAATAGTGCTGCCGGGCTTCCGCTCGAGGCGGAGCGGCGTGGTTCCTTGCAGGGTGCCATCGATCAAGACCTGCGCTCCGCTGGGTTCCGACTGGAGCAGCATCGCCACGGTCTGGGGTGACGGCTGCGGTGAAGGCGTGGAGCGGCTGGCCTGTGGGGATATGGATGGCGGTCGATGCGCGACGGCCGCCGGTTGGGGGCGAGGAGAGGGACGAGCGGTATCCGTAGGAGACCCGCCCATCTTCCCTATCCGCAGCCCCACGACGAACAACGCTGCTGCTGCTGCCAGTGCCGCCATCCCGATAACCTGACTCCGACGGAACCGGCGTCCGGTTCCCGCCGCGGAGCCGTCGCGCTCGGAGTGCGGGACGGCCTCCTGAACGGGTTCCGGCTCCGCCCAAATCTCAAATTTCGCAGCTACCTCTTCCGCGGGCTCCGGTTTGGCGGGCTCCGGCTCTGTTCGTTCCACGGGCTCTGAATCTACTCGCGGGGCTGCGGCCGGAAGGACTTCGACAGCCGGTTCTTCCACCTGAGCGGTCTGTGCCTTGCGTTTTTGTGTTTTTCGCTGTGGAGGCGCCGCGGCCAGCGCAAGGGTAGTGCGGAGGAAGCGTACGAGATGCTCGGTCTCGCTGCGCGCTGCCTCGTACTCGCTATGCAGTTTCAGCGCGGCTTCCAACAGCCTGAGAGCCTGCTGCACGGCCTCGGTATCCTGTGATCCTCGTGGGTCCCGCCAGCGGCGCTCGGCCCAGGCATTTCTGACCGCCAGAGCCTGGCGGCGGAGGGCAGGGCCGCGAACTCCACATAGAGCTCGAATGCCTGCTCGGGGGTGAGGCTCCCCCGACGCGAGGACGCGGGCCTGCTCGTACAGGCGGGCGAGCGTATCTTCGGGACCGGTTGGGATATTCACGGCAGGTTCTTGTCGAAACGCCCGAGATAGCGCGGCGTCATCGTGTAGGTCCAAGTAAGCATTATGCCCCCTGGTGGCGAAAATAGGCTTCGTCC
>JANONS010000156.1:0-1507 GCA_031420915.1 Armatimonadota bacterium | reverse complement strand
AGCCCGACCACCGGCCGCGCCCCGGCTCGGGCCAGCTCGATCGCCGCGCGGGCGGCCTCGACCCGCGCCTGGTGCTCCACAAGCTCCGGCCGCTGCGCCGGCCCGCGTGCCAGCAGGTCTCCCACTGCGGCCGTGACCGGTACGACCTCCATGGACTCCTGCGGGCGGAGCGGAGTGTCCACCGGGAGAGCCATCACGGCGGCTAGCCCCTGCGTCGCCACGGCCACCCCGTTGCGCGCTCGCACCAGCGTCTGCCGGGCGTTGGCGACGTTGACCTCCGCCTGGATCTCATCAAAGCGCGGCGAGGCGCCCGCACGCACGCGGGCCTGCGCGATTCGCAGCGTCTCCTCGGCCTGCGCCAGCGTCCGCTGGGCAACTTCCACGCCGGCCTGCGCCACGAGCACCTGGAAGTACGCCAGTTTGGTGTTGAGGATGATGTCCTGCTTCACACGCTCCAGCGCCGCCTCCGCCCCCTTCACCCCGGCCGTCGCGAGCGCAATCTGGGCCTCGAGACGCCCGCCGCTGTACAGCGGGTACTCGTATCGGATGGACGCGTCGAACAGATTGGGTGACGGCGGCGGCAGGGTGATGACGATCGGGTTGGTCTGCCCGGGGCCAAACGTCCCAGGCGGGATGACGATCGTCGTCCCGGCGCGCTCGTTCGTGCGGGTGTATGACGCGCTCGCGGTGGCTGTGCCGGATCTGGCCGCCTGCGCCGCCGCCAGTTGCGCGCGTGTGATCTGCACCTCGAACGCGGCGATCCGGATCGCCAGATTCGATTGCAGCGCCTGGGTGACGGCCTGCGCCAGCGTGACGGGCCGGACCTCCTGGGCGGCGAGGGGCTGCGCTGCGATAAGTGGCTGCGCAAGGACCACGATCAGACACACGACCGCGTTCGGCTTCATACTCCGGCCTCCGCTTCTTCACCACCATGCCATTCGGGGTGACGAGCCATTTGTAACAGGCTGCAGACTCAGGGGCAACCTAACGCCTCGGCGATGGCCTGCTGTAGTGACATCGCACGGCCCTGCGCCCACGCGGCCGCGAACCCTCTCCAAGTGCTGCCCGCACGGCGGCCACCTGGCATAGCGGCGGTCACCGAGGTGCTGGAGGAGGGCGGTGGACCCCTCGATGTCGGTGAAGAGGAAGGTGACCGTCCCGGTCGGCAGGTCAGACATGGATGTTCTCATTGGGCCAATTGTGGTTGATGCTTACACTCAGAAGCTCGTTTCGCTGATGCGCTCTACTGTCTCCTTATATGGGGGAGTCTGCTATGAGAGAGTCTGCCCGGCCGGTAGTGTCCTAGTTTGGGTAGCGCGGCGTGTACATGATGACCGCAACTCCAATGAGGCAGAGGAGTCCACCGAGCAGGTCATAGCGATCGGGCGCAATGCCGCCAATCCGCCATCCCCAGAGGATGGAGAGGAGGACTGCGCTGACCCCGATGAGGTAGCCCAGCGCGATGCCGCGGGTGCTGGGAAAGAGGCGCAGCGCGGCGATAATGGCG
>JANONS010000155.1:0-13242 GCA_031420915.1 Armatimonadota bacterium | reverse complement strand
CTCGTCGTCGCGCTCGGCAACCAGTGGGGCAACTTCGAGTTGAACACGATGATGCCGGTGATCGCGCACAACCTGCTGGAGTCGATCGCCCTACTGGCGGCGGTCTCGCGCAACTTTGCAGAGCAGTGCATCGACGGGCTGGAAACCACGAGCCGCGGTCCCGATCTGGTGGAGCAGGGGCTGATCCTGGCCACGGCGCTGGCCCCGGCCATCGGCTACGACAAGGCCGCCGAGATCGTCAAAGCGGCGGAGGCCAGCGGGCGTACGATCCGCGAGGTCGCCCGCGAGCGGTCGGGCCTCACGGACGCGGAACTCAACGCCATCCTCGACCCGCTGGCGATGACGGAGCCTGGCTTCACCGGCGGGGGCGGCGGATGACCGCAGGGGCGCACGACATCGTCATCATCGGCGGCGGTGGCGCCGGGCTGCGCGCCGCTATCGCCGCGGCCGAGGCGGACCCTCGGCTGGACATCGCGATCGTCTCCAAGGTCTACCCGATGCGCAGCCACACCGTGTCAGCCGAGGGCGGCGCGGGCGCGGTGATCAAACCGAACGACAGCCTGGAGGATCACATCCACGACACGATCTCCGGCTCTGACTGGCTGGCCGATCAGGATGCCGTCGAGCTGTTCGTTAACGAAGCGCCGGCCGAGATGATCCAGATGGAGCACTGGGGCTGCCCCTGGAGCCGCGAGCCGGATGGGAGCGTTGCCGTGCGGCCCTTCGGCGGCATGACGATCGAACGCACCTGGTTTGCGGCCGACAAGACCGGGTTCCACATGCTGCACACGCTCTTCCAGACCTCGCTCCGGTATCCATCCATTAAGCGGTACGACGAGTGGTTCGCGACCAGGCTCCTCGTGGTGGATGGGCGGTGTCAGGGCCTCATGGCCATCGAGGTGCGCACCGGTGCGCTCCAGCTGATCGCTGCCAGGGCGGTCATCCTCTGCACGGGAGGAGCCGGGCGCGTCTTCCCCTTCACCACCAACGCGGCCATCAGCACCGGCGACGGGATGGCGCTGGCCTACCAGGCCGGCGCGCCGCTGAAGGACATGGAGTTCGTGCAGTACCATCCGACGGGCCTGCCGGGCACCGGGATCCTGATCACCGAGGCGGCGCGGGGCGAAGGCGGCATCCTGGTCAATAAGGACGGCTACCGGTATCTGCAGGACTATGGCATGGGGCCGCCGGACCCCTGGCCGCGCCTGCGGGCCATGGAACTCGGCCCCCGGGACAGACTGTCTCAGGCCTTTGTGAAGGAGTCCGAGAAGGGCCGCACGATTCAAGGGCCGCACGGGGAGGTCGTGCACCTGGACGTCCGCCACCTGGGCGAAAAGAAGATCGACGCAAAGATTCCCTTCGTGCGGGAACTGGCGCGGAACTACATCGGCATCGACCCCGTGCACGAACCCATTCCGGTGCGGCCCGTCGTGCACTACATGATGGGCGGCGTGCACACCGACGTGCACGGCGCGACCCCGGTGCCCGGCCTCTACGCCGCCGGGGAGGTGGCCTGCGTCAACATCAACGGAGCCAACCGGCTGGGATCCAACTCGCTCCCCGAACTGCTGGTGTTTGGGGCCCGGGCAGGCAAAGCCGCGGCGGCGTTTGCCCGCAAGTCCCCCGCGCCGGACCGCGCCGCCCTGACCGCGCAGGGGAGCGACGAGGAGCGGCGCATCGCCCGGGATTTCCTCCGCAAGGACGGCGGCACTGAGCGCATCGCCACGCTGCGTACCGAGATGAACCAGGCGATGGAGGCGGGGTGTGGCATCTACCGCGACGAGACGTCGCTGCGGGAGACTGTCGACCGGCTAGCCCGGCTGCGCCAGCGGTTCCCACACATCCACCTCGATGATCGCAGCCGCACCTTCAATACCGAACTCGTCGCCGCGCTTGAACTGGAGTTCCTGCTGGACGTGGCCGAGGCCGTGGCCCATTCCGCTCTGGCGCGCACCGAATCGCGCGGATCGCATCAGCGGACCGATCACCCGAAACGCGACGACGAGCGCTTCCTTAAGCACACGCTGGCCTACCGCACCGGCGCGGCGCCGCGGATCGACTATCTGGATGTTGTGATCACGCGGTGGCCGCCGGCCGAGCGCGTCTACGGGAGATGAACATGCCACAACCGACGATCACCCTGAACATCTTCCGCTACCGGCCAGAGCAGGATCAGGAGCCCGGCTTCCAGACCTATGAGGTGCCCTACCGCACAGACTGGGTCGTGCTGGACGCCATCAACTACATCAAGGACACCCTCGATGGCAGTCTCTCCTACCGCTGGTCGTGCCGGATGGGAATCTGCGGCAGCTGTGGCATGATGATCAACGGGGTCCCGAAACTGAGCTGCGCCACCTTCTTGAAGGAGTACTACCCCGCGCCGGTGCGGGTCGAGCCGCTGGCCAACTTCCCTGTCGAGCGCGACCTGGTGATCGTCCTGGACGATTTCATGCAGAAACTGACGAGCATCAAGCCCTGGATCATCCCCAAGGAGGCGAAGCCCCTGTCCGCCGGCGAGTACCGTCAGACGCCCGCGGAACTGGCCCGCTACAAACAGTTCAGCATGTGCATCAACTGCATGCTCTGCTACGCCGCCTGTCCAGTCTACGGCCTGGAGCCGCGCTTCCTCGGTCCGGCGGCAATCGCGCTGGCGCAGCGGTACAACCTGGACTCGCGCGACCAGGGACGCTCGGAGCGGCAGGAGGTTCTCGCCACCGAGGAGGGCATCTGGGACTGCACGCTCGTGGGGGAGTGCACCACCGTCTGCCCGGCGCATGTAGATCCCGCGGGAGCGATACAGCAGGCCAAACTCGCCACGGCCCTCGATTGGGTGAAGGGCGTCCTCATCCCGTGGGGGAAGCGATGAGCGCGTATCGCCGCGCCATGCCCTCGACCTGGTGGCTTCGCAACCGCGCGTATTTCCTCTTTATGGTGCGGGAACTGACCAGCGTCCCGATTGCCGTCTATCTGATCCTGCTCTTGCTCATGGTGCGCAAACTCGCCGCGGGCCAGGAGGCGTACGAGGCGTACCTGCGCTTTCTGGCGACGCCGGGGATGGTGGCCTTTCACCTCCTGGCGCTTGCCGCCGCACTCTTCCACGCGGTCACCTGGATCAACATCACGCCCAAGGTGCTGGTGGTGCGCGTGGGGGAGAATCGGGTACCGCCCGCGCTGGTCGCGGGCGCCAACTACGCCGCCTGGATCGTGGTTTCTATCCTGATCGCGTGGATCGTGGTGCGGAGCTGACGCCGTGGCCGGATCGCGCGAACCGCTCTGGTGGCTGCTGTTCGCCGCGGGCGGCACCGTCGCCGCATTCCTCGTGCCCATCCACATCGCGCTCAGCGGGATCGCAGCCCCCGCGGGCCTGCTTCAGGAGACCTTCGCGTACGACCGGATGCGGGCACTTGTCTCCCACCCCGTCAGCCGGTTCTACCTCTTCGTCCTGATCGCCCTGCCCCTCTTCCATTGGGCGCACCGATTCCGCTTCACGCTCGTGGACCTGGGGGTGCACAGCGCGCGTCGCCTGATCGCGGTCCTCTGTTACGGCACCGCCGTCGCCGGGGCATTGGCAACGGTGGCCGTACTGCTTACCCTCTAAAAACGGTCTCCAGATTCACCGCCTGTGCACTTCCCCTTATAGAGCCCAATATAATATGTATCAGTTGTTTACCATTGAGTTCGGTTGTATACTATTGAGCACGATCGTTATACAATGAGTACCATTATACAATGAGTACCAGGTGAGACGCCATGAAGAACGCGATGGAGGCCATCTTGCATATCCGGCTGCCCCAGAACCTCATGCGGACGCTCAAGGCCCGGGCCAGGGGGCAGCACCGTAGGCAGGGAGAGCAGATCCGGCGTTATCTAGAGATCGCCATGATCGCAGAGGACAACCCCGAACTGCCGTTCGCCTTCATCGAGGGCATCCTGGAGGCGAAGGCTGAGGTCGAGGTGGGGCTGACCGAGGAACTGGACTGGAGCGTAGAGTAGCGTGTCATGGACAGCGCGAGCGGCCCCGCGCTATAACAGGCGACGGAGAAGACTCAGCAAGGCTGTCCGCGAGGCTCTCAATGAGGAACAGGCCAGGATGCTGCAGGACCCCAGAAAGGGCGATAGGAAGCGCGGTCCGCTGAGGGACGTCTGGGTCGAGAAGTTCAAGGCCCAGAGCGATCAGTATCTCATCGCCTACCTCATCGACGAAAGCGCAGAGGTCGTGACGTTCCTGGACATCGGCCAGCACGAGAACTTCTATCGCGACCTGGAAAGGTACCTCAAGGAGACCGGCCGGTAAGCATGGGCGCATCAGGCGCCCGCACCAAACAGTTTTCCCTCGCTCAGTTCCGCGGCAGGTCGAGGACGGCGGGATGATAGGGATCAAGCCGCAGCGCCCGCTCACGCGCCTGCCGGGCGAGCGTCAGGTCCCCCTTGCGGCGGGCGGCCCGTGCGAGACCGATGAGCGCCTCGACATCCTTAGGAGCGAGGGCAAGGGCCCGCTGAAACGCCTCGACCGCTTCGTCGATCCGCCCGGCCTCTAGGAGGACTTCCGCAAGCGCGCGGTGGACCCCGGCCTCGGCCGGAGCAAGCGCGACCGCCTGCCGCAGTTGCGCCACCGCTTCCGTGTGCCGGCCGAGAGCCCTCAGGGCCCGGCCAGACAGAAGGCGCAGCGTCTTGTTCCTCGGCTCCTTCGCCACTCCGCGGCTGAGCAGGGGGAGCGCCTCCGTCGCGCGGCCGCTATCGAGCAGCACCGTCCCAAGCGTCACCAGCAGGTCGATCTCCTGGGGAGCCGCCCGCAGCGCCTGCCGCAGCACCTCTTCCGCCTGCCGGTCCTCGCCCTGGGCGCGCAACAGCGCCGCCAGTTCCACCGCGGCCTCCGCGTCGCCAGGGGAGAGCACCAGGGCCCGCCGGTAGACCCCTGCAGCCTGCCCGGTGCGTCCTTTGGCCCGGTACTGGTTGCCCAACCCGATCAGGTATTTCGCGTTGGTGGGATCGGCTCGCGTGCTCTCCTCCATCAGATCGATCGCCACATCCGTCCGGCCCAGCGATGCATACCCGAAGCCCAGCAGGTAGATCGCCCGGGCGTCCCGGTCGCGCGCCGGCTCGTAGCCCCGCAACTCCGGGAGGCGCCGTCGCTGCACCCGCTGCACTCCTGCATCGTTCAGAGGCGTCGTGTTGGCGTAGAAGGATCGGGGGGTGAGGAACTCGATGACCGGGCGATCATCCGCGTGCACCTCTCGCACCTGCAGGAGCAGCCGCTCCAAATCTGGTCCGTCCAGCACGAACGCCGCAAACAGGGCGAGCGGATGCCACAACCCAATCCGTTGCAGGTCCTCGGCGACTCCGGCGCCCTCCATGCGCTGACGCAGCCGGTCGTAGTCCCAGACGACCGGGGCCACGCTGCCCATCAGGATGATGTCGCCGCGGTTGGGCCGCCACAGGGATGTCGCGGGGAAGGCGCTGCGGAACGTGGCGACGATCAGCTTCAGCTGCGCCGGCAGGAGGGCGTGCGTATGAATCCACTGCACCATGATCCCGCCGGGCCGCAGCCGCGATCGGGCGACCTCGTAGAACTCCCGGGTGAACAGGGTCCCGACCCCGGCGACCCACAGATCTGATGGGTCGGAGATGATGACGTCGTAGGTCCGCGGGCGCGCCAGGAGCGCGTTCCGACCGTCCGCGGTGATCAGGCGCGCCCGGGGATCGGCCAGCACCCGCCGGTTCTCCGCCTCAAAGAACCGCGTGGCCTCACGGGCCGCAGGTTCGATATCCACGATCTCGATGCTCCGGACGGGATAGCGCGCCACGGCACCGGCGGTGACCCCCGTTCCCAGACCCAGGATGAACACGTCCGCGGGATCGGGGTGCAGGAGCATCGGGAGATGACCGAGGAGGAGCTGGTTGGCCATGTCCCCCGGATCCGTCGAGGCATCGGTCTTGCCATTCGTCCGGTAGAAGCGATGATTCCCCTGACGGTCCACGGAGATGGTCGAGCTGACGCCGTCCCTGTAGTAGAGGAGTTCAGTCTCGCGTACAGCGGCGAGCAGGGCATCAGCGGATTGATACACCGGCGCGTAGAAGGCGGCTCCGCTGGCCAGCACCTCCCGCGACCAGGGCGGCAGCACCAACGCGAGGAGCAGGGGGACGGCCGCCAGCAACGTCACGAGCGGTCGCCCACGCCGCGACGAGAGCGGCCCCATCCAGATCACGGCCACCGCGGAAGCGGTCGTCGCGGCCGCGGCCAGCATCAGGGTCGCGCGCAGCCCCAGTTGTGGAATGAGGACAAACCCCCCAAGGAACGCGCCGACCACGGTCCCGATCGTGTTGAGCGCGGCGACGCTGCCCACACCCCGCCCCACCGTGCGCAGCGTGCCAGCCGTGGCCGCGATGACCGCCGGGAAGGCGATGCCAAACAGGATGGCGGGGGGGAGGACCAGCACGCTCGCAAGGAACAGGGACAGGAGTTGCTGCTGGATGAACGAGTGCTCGATCAGGGGAAAAGCGCGCATGAAGACGACAGGCAGATGCGGGATGAGGACCACCCCCAGGAGGCCCGCGGCTGCGATGCCCGCCTGCGCAAGGGCGAAGGTGGCCACCGTCTGTCGATGGCTGAGTCGCCAGCGGGCGAAGAGAGCACTGCCGATCCCGAGGCCGATCAGGAAGACGAGCAGCATCATGCCAAATGCGTAGACCGAGGAACCCAGGACGAGCGCCAGCGCCCGCGCCCAGACCACCTCGTTGAGCATGGCGGCGAACCCCGAGAGGGCGGTGCACACCAGGAGTACCTTGACCGCTGCGGGGATCGCCTGCGTGCGGGCCTTCTCCGTTCTGGCGGGCTCGGCCTGGACGGGTGGACGGCGCAGACGGAGGTAGCCGTCGAGCATGAGCGCGGTGCCCGCTCCGGCCCCAAAGGTGTTGGCCGCGTAGAGCGTCCCCACGCGGCCCGCCACCTCGTCGAGTCGGAGCACCACCGCCCTGCCGAGGAGCGGCAGAGTCCCTCCCATCAAGGTTGTCGGGAGCATGATCACCACGGCCGCGAGGAGAAACTGCACCACGAAGAAGAGCTGCGGCATCCCTTCCAGCCGGGGATAGGCGCGGAGGTAGATGGCCTCGACGCCCCGGAAGAGCAGCGGCATCAGGACCGCCAGGAGCGCGATGGCGACCTCGAGGAGGCCATACGTGAACAGCGCCGTCTCAGGGCGCCGGTCGGCGAAGCGCCCGAAAAGATAACTGCCCAGCGCCAACCCGCCCATGAAGGCCGCCAGGACGGTGCTCGTGGCGAGTGTGGTGCTGCCGAAGATGAGCGTGAGCCGCCGCATCCACACCAGTTCGTAGATCAGGCCGCTCGCGCCGGAGAGGGCAAAGACCAGCAGGATGGCCCTGCGCGTCCACGCCGGCGAACCGGGGCTACGCACGGCGCTCAAACGCCACCAGCGTGCGCGCGCGGATGGCGAGCACCCCGACGGGGAGGAGAATCGCCAGCGCGGATGCCGCAATCGCGTACGGAGCACTGACCGCCGTGGCCAGTACCCCCGCGAGGAGGCTGTTCGCCGGACCGCTGCCCATCAGCGCGAGCGAGTACACGCTCATCACCCGTCCCCTGAGCGCGTCGGGCACCAGGTCCTGGATGGTCGCATTCGCCGTCGCCAGGAATCCGATGATCGCCCCCCCCACGAGGAAGAGGGCCACCCCGGACAGGAGCATCGTGCGCGAGAGGGCAAAGACCAGCAGCGCAGACCCGGCGAGCACCCCCATGCCGAGGATACGCCGGCCCGGATAGCCCGCCGATCCAGTGGCGGCCACCATGAGCGCGCCGGCGGTCGCCCCCACCCCGACCACGCCCAGCAGATAACCGTTCTCCGCGGGGCCGCCGCCCAGCACCTGGGAGGTCATCACCGGCATCAGGACCAGGTAACTGAACCCGAATGTACCGATCATCGCCACGAGCAGCAAGAGGGTGCGCACGAGCGGGTGGCCCCAGACGTAGGTCAGTCCGTCCCGCAGATCGGTCCAGGGGCTGGTGGACCGGCTGTTCCCCTCCCGCGGCAGCCTCATGGCGGACAACGGGTAAAGGATGCCCAGGTAGGTGACCGTGTTGAAGAGAAAGGCCGCCGCCGGTCCGGCGGCTGCGTAGAGGAGACCCCCGATCGGCGGGCCGACGATCCGGGAGGAGTTGAAGACGAGGGAGTTCAGGGCGATCGCGTTGGTCAGATCCTCCCGGTCCACCAGCAACGGGATCAATGACTGCCGCGATGGCGCGTCAACCGCCATGATCACGCCGCTCGCGAACGCCAAGAGATAGATGTGTTCCACCCGGATCAGGCCCAGCCAGGTGAGCGCCGTCAGCAGCGCAGCCTGGAGCATAAAGAGGCTCTGTGTGATCAGCAGCAGGCGCCGCCGGTCCACCCGGTCGGCGATGACCCCGCCCACGAGTGTGAAGAGCAGTATCGGCAGGGTGAAGAAGAACATCGGCAGGCTGGTGGCCAGCGGCGATCGGGTCAACTCCCAGACCAGGTAGCTCTGGGCCGTCTGCTGGACCCAGGTCCCGACGAGCGACACCATCGCGCCGGTCCAGTAGAGCCGGTAGTTTCGGTGCCGGAAGGCGCTGAAGGTACGCGTCCGGGCGAGTCCCGTGATCATGCGCTATCCGGAGGTATCCGGTCTCATCGCATCGAGGAAGGCGTCGACGTCCCAACGCAGCAGCCGGTAGACTTTGCCCAGCCGGACCGCGGGCAGCAGCCCCTCACGGATGTATCGGTAGACCGTCCCCTTGTGCATCTGGAGGTACTCCGCGGCCTGCTCGACGGTGAGGACCTCGCGGTCACCCGTCATGCTTCCGCCACACCGTCTCCGCGATGCCCGACCGATGATTCACCGTGCGCGCCAGGACAAAGAGCAGATCCGAGAGCCGGTTGAGGTAGCGCAGAATCTCGGGGTTCAGGGCTTCCACCCCCGCCAGCGTAACGATGCGGCGTTCGGCGCGGCGGCTGATCGTGCGCGCGAGATGCAGGAGGCTCCCCACGCGATTGCCGCCCGGCAGGATGAAGACGCGCAGCGGCGGCAGCGCGGCCTCGAAATGATCGATCCATGCCTCGAGCGCTTCGACCTGCTGGCTCGTGCAGCGGGGGATGTGGCCGGCGTCTGCCGCCGGCGAAGCGATCTCCGCGCCGAGGGCGAAGAGGCTGTGCTGGATCTGCTCGACGACGGAGGCGACCTCCGAATCCTCGAGGACGGCCCGGGCCGCGCCCAGGGCGGAATTCAATTCGTCCAGCGTCCCGTACGCCTCCACCCGCAGGTGGTCTTTTGACACCCGCTGTCCTCCGATGAGCCCCGTCTCCCCACCGTCACCGGTGCGTGTATAGATCCGTGTCATACCGCACGACCGCTCCCGGTCACCGCCCGACACTCAGCCGGTCGACGAGTGTCGCGGGAAGTCCCTCGCGCCGCATCTTCTCCTGCGTCTGCTCGATAGGGTACTCCAGGCGGATGAGGGTCACTGCCGCCGCATCCGTGTCCAGCACGGCGTAGGCGGCGCGGGGATCTCCATCCCGCGGCTGCCCCACGCTGCCGACATTGATCAGATAGCGGGAGGCCGGATGCAGGCGTACCTCCTCCGCTGGAGGGAAGGGGTAGGCCTCCACCGCCTCCTCCGTCGAGACAAAGAGACCGGGCACGTGGGAGTGACCGATGAAACAGAGCGAGAAGGCGCGGTGGCGGAAATTCTCCCGCGCCGTGCGGATGTCCAGCACATATTCCTCGATGGGATCGCGCGGGCTGCCGTGCACCGCCAGGAACGCCAGGGACGTCGTGTTCGACCACTCCGCCGGCAGCGCCGAGAGGTACCTCGCGACCGTGGGCCCGAGCGCCCGCTGCGTCCAGAGGATCGCCTCCTGCGCGTAGACGTTGAAGGAGGTGATCTCCAACTGGCCGACGGCCGCCCGGTCGTGGTTACCGGCCACGCTGCGCTCTGCCACGAGAGGCACCAGGCGCTCGACGCACTCATTGGGATTGGGCCCGTAGCCGACGAAATCCCCCAGGCAGACGATGCGGTCGCACTCCCGCTGGCGCACATCGGCCAGGACGGTTTCGAGCGCTTCCAGGTTGGCGTGAATGTCGGAGAGAATGGCGAAACGCATCAGGGGGAGACCCCGAACGCGCGATCGCGCAGGGTCCAGACGGATAAGAAGAGGAAGAGAGCGATCATGGAGGAGAGCAGGGGCCCTAGCGTTGTACCCAGCGCTCCTTGCCCTCGGTCGATCAGTCCCAGGATCACCTGCGCCGCGACGGCGATGAGGAGGCCCCGGATCAGCCACCGCCGGGTGGCCGCCCAGCAGACGAAGGCCGTGGTGGCAATGTGCGTCAGGATGAAAAAGAGACGCAACACGACCGCCAGCGTGGTACTGAGCGCGGTAGTAAAGGGGAAGCGGCTGGCCGCCAGCGTCAGCCCGATCACCAGCTGGGCGCCGAAGAGGCCGAATCCCGCGCCCGCGCCCGCGCCGTAGGCAAACCAGTCGCCCGGCGGCGCCTCGGTCATTGCGCCGACGATCAGGACCGGTGCGAACTTGAACACTTCCGCGAGCAGGGCCCAGGCGATCAGGTTCACGACCAGACCCGCGCCCACCTGGGAGATGCCGAAGGTGAAGGCCAGCGGTTCCCAGATGGTCCGGTTGACCCATTGGGTGATCGGGAACGCAAACAGGCCGACCCCCATCATGATCCAGAGCGTGGGGTGTTTCAGATGACCGCGGACCAGGGGAAAGAGGCCGATCAGCACAAAGGCCGCGGCGATAAGCACGGCGATGACCTGCATGGGATCTCCCGATCAGGAAAAGACTCCGTTCATTGTACCGGAGCCCCTGGGGAGGGTCAATTTGAGGTGGGCTCGCCTCTAGGGCTTGCCGGGAGGTGTGGGGGGCGCGGCGAACTCGACCGTTTGCGGTTTGGCCAGGCGCTCAAAGTCCGCGTACGCCACGGTCATCGTCTCCCGGTGGGTACCCGCCCTGAACACGATCTTTGGGTCCTGCGCGAGGACCCGGTCCGCGTACACGGGGACGCCGTAGAGGGGGCCGAACGGCGGCATGGCGCCCACCTCGCAGTCGGTGAAGACGGGGCCGAACTCCTCCTCACGGGCGAGCCGCACTTCGCGGGCTCCAAGCAGGCGCTTGACCTTCTCCAGATCCACCCGGTGAGGGGCCGGCAGCACCAGCATCACCAGTTTGCCGTCCGCGGAGGCGATGACCACCTTGGCCACACCATACCCGCTGATGTGTTCGACCGCGGCCACCTCTTGAGCCGTATACACCTCCGCATGCGTCGTCACCTGATACTTGACCTTCTGCTCGCGGAAGAACTGCTCAAGGCGTTCCCGGCAGGTCATCGGCCTTCCCTCCTTCTCGCGCGATTCCTGTCGCTCTCATCGACCCACGCTCTCATCGACCGGTCCGTCCTCTCAATCCAGGGCCTCGGTCATCCACGCCCGCACGATCAACGCGGCCTGCGTGAGACAGAGCAGCGCCATCACGCGGGGCTCGCGGAAGGCGCCCGGGGTGGGCGCGACCACGCGGCGGAGGGCTCCGCCCGGACGCAGCCCATACTGCGCCACCCCGCACAGCAGAACGAGCAGCGCATAGACCAGGTGCAGTCCCCGCCTGGGCCGTGCGCCTGCGATGAAGAGCAGGATGCCCGGCACCGCCTGCACGGCCAGAATGGCCAGCACGACCAGAACGGTCGCCCAGAAGATCGGGGAAAGCGTTCGCCGCCCCCCGAGCGCCGCCACGCCCGCCCAGACCGCCAGCAGGGCGTTCCCGATCACCGGCGCCCACACGAGCAGTCCCAGGCTGTGGAGTCGATCGAGATTCATACGCGTACGGTCATGGTAACATGTATAACCGTGCGTCGGCTCTCGCTCGTCCTCCTGCTCATCACACTCGTCGCCTCACCGCTCGTCGCCGCTCCACCTCGGACGATCACCGTGGACGTCGTGGTGGTGGGGGCGACGCCGACCGGAATCGCCGCCGCCGCCGCCGCCGCCCGCGCCGGGGCCCGCGTCCATCTGGTGGAAGCCCTTCCGCGGATGGGTGGCGTGATCACCTGGGCCTGGCTCACCACGTTCGACATGAACCTCACCCCGGCGGGGAGCCACCTCACCCGGGGGATTTTCTGGGAGTATTACCAGACGCTCGGACTCAGCTTCGACCTGGAGGAGGCGATCCGGAAACTCACCCGGGAGGTCTACCGGGAACAGCTGGTGGGCTCCACCGTCAATGCCCCCCTGGTGCGAGTGCTGAAGGAGGGCGCGAAGGTAGTTGGGGCTGAGTTTGATGACAAGGACTGGGAGCGCAGGCTGACGGTCCGCGCCCGGCAGGTCATAGATGCGACCGACGACGCCGACCTCGCCGCGGCCGCGGGCGCCCCCTTTGTGCTCGGGCGCCCCGGTCCGGACGGCACCCCCTGGATGCAGGCGGCGACCCTGATCTTCCGCGTAGGCGGGGTCAACTGGCCGGAGATCACCCGGGACCTGCTGCGCCGGAAGGTGGGGGGCGCTGATCCCGCGTCGTGGGGAGTGAACGGGAGAGCGGCCTGGGGATACCAGGTGATGATGAAACGGTATCGCCCCTCGCAGCCCGACGTGTCCGTCCTGGGCCTCAACTTGGCGCTGCAGCGTGATGGGACCGTGCTGATCAACTGCCTGCAGGTCTTTGGGGTCAACGGGATCGACCCCGCGTCCGTGGAGCAGGGGCTGGCGAAGACGCGGAGGGAGCTGCCGCACCTGGTGAAGTTCCTGCGGGAGCAGATCCCCGGCTTCGACCAGGCCGACCTCGTGGATCACGCCCCGATGCTGTATATCCGCGAGACCCGGCACATCACCGGGCTGTACACGCTCACGCCCGTGGATATTCTGGCCGGCCGTCTCTTCCCCGACCGCATCGCGGCGGCGTCGTACCCGATCGACATCCATCCCTATGTCCTTGGGTGGTCGAACCCCTACGCACCCGTGCGCCACGTTCACACCATCCCGTTTCGTTCGCTGGTGCCGCTCGACGTGGATAACCTGCTGGTGGCCTCGCGCGCCTTCTCCGCCACCAGCGAGGCGGCGGGCTCCGCCCGGGTCATCCCCACGACCATGGCGATGGGACAGGCGGCAGGGGTGGCAGCGGCGCTGTGCGCCCGGCGCGGGTGCACGCCGCGGGAAGTGGCACGGACGCCCGCGCTGCTCGCCGAGGTGCAGCGGATCCTGCGCGCTCA
>JANONS010000154.1:0-5936 GCA_031420915.1 Armatimonadota bacterium | reverse complement strand
GGCCTGTTCGCGCAGGGCTGTGATGTTGCTTGTGTCAAATGGCGGTTACTGTTTTCGGGCCCAAGAGGTGTATTGGAATCACTTTCAGATCTTGCAGGATCGCGCGGACCTGGGGGCTGTGAAAGCTTTGGACAAAGCCCACAGAATAGTCAGAAAGCAAGCGGCACAGCTGGGAAGACGGGGCAGGGCCAGATTTCTGGCGGTGCGGGTGAATCGCGAGATCGTCGACGCATGGGAGAAGATTTCTGGCAGCGGCGGGGCCTTGCGACGTCCCGAAAAGGGCGGGTCTGCGCATGGGGATTCGCAACCTGGAGTGACGAGGGTCAGTGTGCTGATTCCCATTATGGGAGCTCCATGGGGCAGGCCGCTTCGGGCGAACGAATTCATCGAGGTGATTTGGACGGTCGATGCCGGGAAGGCAGACCAGGTTCTGACGCAACTAAAGGGTGAAGTGGGACTCCGGCGGGCAAGAATCCTCCGGTTGTGTGCTGAGGCAAACGTGCAGGGCGGCGATCCCAGAGAGGATGATCTGGCGAGGGCTTTGGGCGTGAGTACGCGGACGATTCGGTCTGATATTGCCTATCTTCGATCTCAAGGATGCAGCGTTCAAACCCGAGGGGGTCCAACACTGGCTCCCTTGCAGTAACTGGAGCCCGTAGCTTTCTGGCTGCTTTCGCCCAAGTTTGCCTCAGTATTCCTCAGGGTGGTCGAGGGCTGAGAGGGTACTGAGAGCGGCGTCGGTTACCTTAGGTTTGGAAACCAGCCTTTGGAAACTCGTAAACGGTAAGGGAGCACGGCATATGAGTCGCCGCAGAGGTGCATTCACGCCTGATCCCCGGCTCACGTCGATCGTGGCGACGTTCTGGCTCTCCGAGGCCGTCACGCCCGCTAACGCGTGGAAGCTGCTCGCGACACTGAAGGCCAGCGGGCCTGCGTATGCCCCGGCGACATTCAAGACGAGCAGCCTCCCCAGGGGAAGAATGCTGGGGCGCCGGTCGGGACCGATCGTGGCCGAAAGTCTTGCGCGGGGCGAGGACGTCGAACTTCTGCGCAGAGCGGGCACGTCTCCCAGAATCCTCCTGCGGAGTGTCAACGCGGACGGAACCCGGACCATCGGCCTCTTCGGGCCTATGCTTGGATCGATGCCCGAGGCGATGGACTACATCGAGCTCGTCAAGGCGCTGTACGACCTCCTCCATCCCCGCCTCGGGGTGGTCAACGGGAGCAACGGTTCGGGGTCTGAAGAGCCCGGTCGCCTCCCTGGGTGGTTGACGGTCTTCGGACCGGAGAAGGTCCTCGAGTTGGGAGCCACGCGGCTCCTCATGGCGCCAGCCTTCTTGATCGAGACCCTGGAAGATGGGGGGCTCCTTGTCGCCGCCTCTCCCCTGCCATGGGAAGAGGGTCGCGCCGATCGTCGGTCCTCGGCGCTGGCCGAGTATCTTCAAGGGGATGGCGTGTGGCCGGGAGCCCCTTTCGCCCGCCAGGGGGTTGAGCTGATCGTCACCTGAGCCCGTAACCGCCAGCCCCGCTTCCATATTTATCCCCTCAGCGCCCTCGACCCCCCACGGATAGTAGTCGCCTCTGCCATTCTGGCTCTCGTGGCGCAAATAGCCGCCAATCCTGGGTTTTTCCGCCCACGCATGGACCAAAAATGGGTCTTGGGGCAGGACTTTCTGGGAAGGTAGAGAATATCGTGGCATATCGTGGGGAATCGTGGGGATGTTCAGAGGGGAGTTCCACTACAACCTAGACGAGAAGGGCCGGGTTGTTCTGCCTCCTCAGTTCCGCCGGGAGCTCGGGGAGGCGGTGATCGTCACCCGTGGCCTCGACGGCTGCATCTGGGTGTATCCCCAAAAGGCCTGGGACGCTGTTGAGAACGTCCTCCGCGATCTCCCGCTGAGCCGGCGGGAATTCCAGCGTTTTCTGCTGGCGCCGGCGCGCGAGGTGGAGGTGGACCGGCAGGGGCGGATCGCCCTGCCGGAAGCGCTCCGCGAGTCCGCGGAGATCGGTAGAGACGTCGTGGTGATCGGTCTGATCAAGCGCCTCGAGATCTGGAGCGAGGTTCGGTGGAAGAAGGCCGTAGCCAAGGCCGAGCGTAAGGCGCCGGAGATCGCCCAGGAGATCGACGTCAGCCTCTAGCCGGGGGGCTGGGGACGGGGCGAGGACGCGGGGCCGGAGATGGCGGTACACGTTCCGGTCCTGCTGGCGGAGACGCTGGCGCTACTCGAACCCAGGCCGGGCGCCACCTACGTGGACGCCACGGTCGGGGGCGGCGGGCACGCCGAGGCCATCCTGGAGCGGATCGCGCCGGGGGGTCGGCTGATTGGCCTGGACCGGGACGCGGACGCGCTGACGGTAGCGCGGGCCCGGCTGGCCCGGTTCGGAACGGCGGTTGTGCTGGTGCACGCGAACTTCCTCCGCCTGCGCGAGGTCCTGGCGGAGCAGGGGATCGAGGCGGTGGACGGGATCGTCATGGATCTGGGGATCTCGTCGCTGCAACTGGAGGATCCCGAGCGCGGCTTCTCGTTCAAGGAGCGGGGGCCGCTCGACATGCGGATGGACCGGTCGCAGCCGCAAACCGCGGCGGACCTGGTGAATCGGCTGCCGGAGGACGGAGTGCGGGACATCTTGCGAGAGTACGGCCAGGAGCGGTGGGCGGGGCGGATTGCCCGGGCGATCGTCCGGGCGCGGCCGCTGCACACCACGACCGACCTGGCCGCGGTGGTCGAACGGGCCGTGCCGCGGCGGCACTGGCCGAGGCGGATTCACCCGGCGACGCGGACGTTTCAGGCGGTGCGGATCGCCGTGAACCGAGAACTGGACGACCTTGAGCAGGCGTTACCTGATGTGGTGGAGGGACTCCGGGCCGGAGGGCGACTCTGCGTAATCACCTTCCACTCCCTGGAAGACCACATCGCAAAACACACCTTCCTGTGCCTCTCCCGTAGGTACCCCTCCGGGACCGGGCCCTCCACCCGTAAGATACCACGCGCGATACCACGCGCGATGCCTCGCGCGATGCCTCGCGCCGGCCTCCGGGTGCGCGTGCTGACGCGCCGCCCGGTTACACCGTCCGAGGAGGAAATCAGACACAACCCCCGCGCGCGGAGCGCCAAACTGCGCGTCGTCGAGCGGGCGACGGACCACGAACCAGAAGATTGAGAGGGTAGGGCGGGTGCTCGGTCAACGCTCCTCCATTCGCAGCATTTCTTCCCACTTCCGGCCAAAGCACCTCCGGCAGACGAGCACCTGCCCTATTTCGTCCGCTGAACGGATGGACCCTGCCGTGCCATGATCGCCATTGATCGCCGCACGCAGTCCTACCCGGTAGTCATGCCGGACCGGCGGCTGCGGGATCGCCCCACCCCGCGCCGCCGGTCCCGGCGTAGTCCGATGGCCGCGGCCATGGTGGTGGCGGCCCTGGCGATCCTTCCTGCGCTCCTCTATGTGTTCCAGCGTACCGAGGCGGCGAAGACCGGCTACACCATCCTTCATCTCCAACGCGAGTTCGCCCTTCTGCAGAGCGAGCACGCGCGCCTACACGCCACCATCTCCTCCTTGAGGTCGCCGCAGCGGATCGAGCGCATCGCCACGTCCGAGCTGGGTATGGTGCCGCCCCGCCAGCACCAGCTTGCCGCCATCACCATGGCTCCGGCCATCGCCGCAGCGTTACCACCTGCTGCTCCCTCGCTGCTTCAGCGCATCGGGGCGTGGCTGGGGCTGGGTGAGGCCCAGGCGCACGAGCTTGGCCCATGACGCGGCGCCCCCCCGGGCGGTCGCGTGAGGCCGGCCACCACCAGCTGACACGGCGCCGCGCCGCCCTCTCCGACGCAGAGCTCCACCGCCTGGTCCGCCGCCGGACGTCGGTGCTGTTCGTCCTCCTTCTGGCCGGTCTCTCGCTCCTCGTCGGGCGTCTCGTCTACATCCAGGGCGCACAGGCGGACCACCTCCAGCGCCTCGCGCTCCACCAGCAACTGGGGGCCTTCATCCTGCCGACGGAACGGGGCCGCATCTTCGACCGGGCGGGCCGCCTGCTGGTCACCAACGTCGAGGTGGACTCGGCGTACGCGGTGCCGCGGGCCATCCGGGATCGCCAGGCCTTCGCCCGCGTGGTGGCGCCGCTTCTGCGGATGGATCCCCGGGAGATCGAGCGACGGCTCGAGCCGCGCCTCTACTTTGTCTGGTTGAAGCGCAAGGTGAGCCCCGAGACGGTGGCGGCGCTGCGGGCCCTGCCTCTGGACGGCCAGCTCGGCTTCCTCAAGGAGGAGCGGCGGGGCTACCCCGCCCGTACGTTGGCCGCGCACGTGCTGGGGTTCGTCGGCATCGACAACCAGGGGCTGGCCGGCGTGGAGCTCGCATACGAGACGACGCTGCGGGGACGGCCCGGCAGGGCGGTGGCCGGACTGGACGGGGTCGGCCGGCCGCTCCTGGAGACGCGGCGCCTGGCTGCCACGCCTGTGGACGGATCGGACCTGGTGCTGACGATTGATCAGGTCATCCAGCACATCGCGGAGCGGGAACTGGAGCGCGCGCTGGCCGAGACCGGGGCTGCCCGTGGGATGGTGCTGGTGATGGTTCCCCGCACCGGCGAGATCCTGGCGCTGGCCGCCCGGCCCGGCTTCGAGCCCGGAGCCTTCCACCGGGTGGCGCCCGAGCGCTGGGTGAACCCTGCGGTCAGCGCGGTCTACGAGCCGGGATCCACGTTCAAGCTGATCACCGCCGCCGCCGCGCTCGATTCGGGCCGCGTGGACCAGAACGACACCTTCGCCTGCCCCCCGTTCCTCCAGCTCGGCAAGTACCGCATCCGTGATGTCCATCGGTACTGCACGCGGACGCAGACGCTGGAAGACATCATCCGGCACTCATCCAATGTGGGTGCCGCCCAGGTGGCGCAGGTGGTCGGGAAGGAGATCTTCTACGACTACATCCGCCGCTTCGGCTTCGGCGCCCCGACCGGCATCGACGTGCCCGGGGAGTCTGGCGGCATCGTCAACCCGCCGACGGCCTGGCTCGGCCCCGGGCTGGAGACGATCGGGTTCGGGCAGGGCATCTCCACCACGGCGCTGCAACTGCTCACCGCGGCGTCGGCGCTGGTGAACGACGGCATGCTGGTCCCGCCGCACGTGGTGCGGATGGTGCGCGACCGGGAGGGCCGGGTGGTGCGCGCCGTCAGTCCCCAGCCTGCGCGCCGTGTGGTGACGCCGGAGACGGCCCGCGCGGTCCTGCGGATGATGGTCCGGGCGGTGGAAGACGGCACGGGGAAGATGGCGGCGATCCCGGGGTACACGGTGGCCGGGAAGACGGGCACGGCGCAGAAGCCCGCACCGGAGGGGGGTTACCTCGTGGGAAGATACATCGCCTCCTTCCTGGGATTTGTCCCTGTCCCCCACCCGCGCCTGGCGATCCTGGTGATTCTCGACGAGCCGAGAGGGGCGTACTTTGGCGGGGCTGTAGCGGCTCCGGTCTTCCGGGAAATCGCCTCGCGAACGCTGTGGTACCTGCGGGTGCCCCCGATGACTCCCCTGGCGCTCCCTCCGCAAACTCCCTGACAGAGGGCTCTGGTTGAGGATGCGCTTTCGTGCGTAGACGTTTTGTTCTTACCCTCGTGGGCCTGCTCGTGCTGGGCGTCGTGGGCCTGTACCTCTGGTACGTGCGTGGTGTCGGGATCCGCCCGCAGATTGGTGAGAGCCCGGGCTTCCGCTGGGAGTTGAGGGCTCACATGCCCAAGGCGCGCACCGAGGTGGCGGTGGCCGCCTGGCGCGGGAGGATCTACGTCATCGGCGGGATCGACGGGTTTGCGCGCACCACGAGCACCGTCCAGGTGTACGATCCGGGCACAGACACCTGGACGATGGGGCCGCCGCTGCCCCGGGCCGTGCACCACGCGATGGCCGCGGCCATTGGCGACCGGCTCTATCTCGTGGGAGGATTCTCCG
>JANONS010000153.1:0-1897 GCA_031420915.1 Armatimonadota bacterium | reverse complement strand
CTGCTGCCCGCCGGAGAGACGGCGGAAGGGGGTACGCCCGGTGGCGCCCAGCCCGAGGGCGTATGCTGCCAGATACAGTTTCCCGCCGGTGATGCCGGCTTCCAACTGAGCCGCCCGATACCCGCGGTTGCCCAGCCGCTGCAGGATGGGCGGCAAGTCGGCCAGGAAGAAGACGTTCACGCTGGCATCTGCGGGTAGCGCCTGTTCCAGCCCCAGGTACCCTGCCTCCGCCCGAAAGTGCCCTTCCTTGAGCAGTTCCAGCGCTCCTCTGTCGCGATGAAACACATAGGCGCCGCTGGGCAGGTCCTCCACGGCGTGGACGATGAGGTAGAGGTTGTTGAGAGACGCGCCCTCCGGCTCCAGGAAATCCGCGGGGATCCTACGGGTGGCGCGGTCGAGGATGGTCGAGAGCTGCGCCAGGGTGATCGGCTCGCGGAGGAAGCGTCGCGCGGACCCGCGGCGGAGGATGACACGTTCGATCGGTCCGCGGGGGAGCTCATCGTCGCCTATCGGCCGGAGCGGGAACAGACGGCCCGAAGGCTCGGGCAGTGGTGGGCGTGGGCCGGGAGAACGCCAGGCGGTGACCTCCTCCGGACTGGTCAGTGAGGAGGCCTCATGCATCGCCCGGATCGCGGGATAATCCACTTCCGTCCTGGACAGCGGCACCGTTTCCAGTGCGAGCGGTTCCAGCGCGGGCGACGCGCGCGGCCCTCGGCCCGGAGCTCGCCCCAGCGGGATGAGGGTGAGCGTGACCTCGCGTTCGACATCCAGGCCCAGGAGGCGGTTTGTGGCGCTGTCCACGAAACCTGCAATTACCTTTGACGGAACCTGATGCGCCGCGGCCATCGTCAGCATGTTAGCCAGGAGGGTCCCGCTGTCCCAGAAGCAGTGGCGGTAGGTTCGGGCTCGATACTTCCAGGCGTTCCTCCAGTAGGTGCTGGTGCAGACGACGATGGCCGGCGCTCCCGCCACCGCTGGCTCCCCGCCGGTCGCCTCTACCACCTCGGCACGGAAGTCACCCGGGCGCAGCCTGTGTAGGGCCAGGTCGTGTACCCCGACGTGATATGCTCCCGCCGGCAACCCGGGGAGTGGGCCACAGATGAGATACAGTTCGATATGGTAGAGCGCCCCGGTGCAGGCCGCCGCCCGAAAGAGCATCTCCCCTCTGGGATAGGCGATGCGTTTGGTGATCCCGGCGGAGAAGTACAGGATTTGGGTCAGCGTCCGAATGTCCGGAACGCGATCGCTGTCGGCAGAGGTGCTTGCGGCAATGGCCTCGAGCGCCGACACTGTCGAGTGCGTGGCATCACGTCGTAACGGGATCGGTTCAAGCGTGGAGTAGATCTTGAATAGGATGGGCTGATTTTCCCAGTCCAGAAGGTGCTGGATCGCGCGGACGCCATGGTAGGAGTGCTTGGTTCCGTTGTGATAGGCCCAGGTCGCCTGAAGGTCACGGTTGTTCATATGACTCCCGAACTTCCTCTCTCCCGGCTGGTATGCCTTCTGTCCTGTTGACGGAAGAATGGGAGGTCCAGGCGCGCCTGGAGGGAACGCCGTCCCAGCCATTGAAATCTTCCTTGTTTCGACCTCGCCGTTCGCGATATCAGGAGTGCAGGTCATGACAGAGGCAACACACAGCGTTGTTGGGACCGTGGTGTCCCTCTGGCGGTATCCCGTCAAGTCCATGATGGGCGAGGAACTGAATGCCGCCGACGTGACCGAACGAGGCCTGCTCGGAGACCGCGTCTACGCCCTGCAGGATGTTGCCACCGGCAAGGTGGCCAGCGCCAAGAACCCTCGCAAGTGGGGAAAGCTCTTCGACTTCAGGGCGACCTTCATCGAGCCCCCGCGCAGCGGCGAAAAGATGGGCGCGGTCCGCATCACCCTACCCGATGGG
>JANONS010000152.1:0-1773 GCA_031420915.1 Armatimonadota bacterium | reverse complement strand
CTTCGCCGTGTCGGAAGCGGACCGTCAGGCGCTGGTGACGCTGGGGGCCCAACCGGAACGGCTTCGGGTGCTGCCGAACCTACCTGACCCGTCCCTGCTGGAGAGCCCGGCACTCTCCTTCGTCGCTACGGAGCCGGTCATTCTCTACTTCGGGACGCTCAGCTGGCCGGCCAACGTCGAGGGCCTCCAGTATTTCCTCACCTCGGTGTGGCCCCTGGTGCGTCAACGGATGCCCGAGGCGCGCCTCGTCATTGCGGGAAAAGGGGCTCCGGCGTGGTTGCTACGGCTGGGCCGCCGGACGGCCGGGGTAGAGTTTCTGGGACCGGTGGAGGACGCCGAGCCGCTGTACCTTCGGGCGCGACTGTTCGTGGAGGCCAGTCGCAGTGGCGGGGGGACGCGGCTCAAGGTCCTCAACGCCCTGGCCCGCGGCCTGCCGGTGGTGGCCAGCCCAGAAGGGGCCGAGGGGCTGAACCTCGTGACGGGCGAGCACTTGCTAGTGGCGGATGACCCGCAGTCCATGGCGGAGGCGGTCGTGCGTCTGATGGTCGACCCGGAGCTGTGGCGGTCCCTCAGCGAGAACGGGCGGGCGCTGGTCCGCCGCCGCTACCTGGCCGAGACGGCCTACCGGCCCCTGGACGAGGTGCTCAGCGGTGCCGGAGCCAAGGTATGAAGGGACGGTCATCTCCGCAGACAGTGAAGGTCCTGGGCATCGGCTTCCACAACCTGAGCCGGGCCGAGGCGGCCCGTGCCATCGAGGAGCTGGCCCGAGCCGGTGTCAAGGCGTACGTGGTCAAGCCCTACTCGGAGTACATGCCCCCTGCCGCGCGCGATGCCAACCTTCGCGAGGTCTTGAACCGGGCTGACCTCTGCCTGGCGGACGGGACCGGCATCCTGTGGGCGGCGCACTATCTGTCACTGTCCGGGGGTCCCCTGCGAGCCCTGGCGCAGCTCGCGCTCTCCCTTGCCGCACTCGTCCTCAACCCGAAGGCCGTCCGCCATCCGCTCAAGGAGAACATGGCCGGTGTAGATCTGACCGAGGAGATGCTGGCCCATCTGGACAAGGCTCACTCGCGGATCTTCTTGCTGGGCGGAAGCGAGAAGGAGATTCAGGGGACGAGGAGATGTATCGAGGCGCGCTTCCCGGGTCTGAACGTCGTGGGGGCGCGCAACGGCTACTTCGACGTTCAAGGGGAGCAGAACGAAGAGGTCCTGCGAACGATAGATGAGGCACGGCCGGACGTACTGCTCGTCGCCATGGGCTTCCCGCGTCAGGAGAAGTGGATCGTCGCGAACCTGCCGCGCCTGCGAGTCAAGGTCGCGGTCGCCGAGGGGGGGACTTTCTCCTTCGTTTCAGGCAGCGTATCCCGGGCCCCGCGGTGGCTGAGGCGCGTAGGGCTCGAATGGCTGTACCGCCTCTTGCGTCAGCCCTGGCGTGTCCGACGTCAGCTGGCCATCCCTCAGTTCGTGTGTCTCGTGGTCAGGGAGCGGCTACGGATGGCCCGCGCCGACCGGGTCGAATCCGCGTCGCATCCGTCCTGAGGGGGGACCCGCCCGCCGCCCGTCTCCGTCCCGAAGATCGCCGGCTAGCCGACCCGGCGGTCCTGCTTTTGGAAGCTGACGGTGATTCCCCTGTCGACCTTCCCGCTGAGCACGTCAGCGGGGCTCGGGATGATGTTGACGGAAACTCCCGCGCCTTTGCAAATCAGGAGCAGTTCGTTAAAGCTTCCCCGTGAGATCTGTGACATGGCAAGGGCGACCTCGTCGATGTTGTGG
>JANONS010000151.1:0-1900 GCA_031420915.1 Armatimonadota bacterium | reverse complement strand
ATGGGAGAGTCTGGCGCTGCTGGGGTGGGAAGGGCACTCCGCGCTCATCCGCCTGATGGTGCCGCGCAGCAGGCTGGGCGACGTGTGGGAGGCGCTGAAGGGAACCTCGGCGGTAGGGGAGGTGGCGGCAGATGTGTTGAGCGGCACCGTCTGGGTGATGTTGAGCGGCGAAAGGGCGCTTGGGCAGAGGCTCGCCGCTGTCACCGCGCTGGCGGAACGGTATGACGGTCACTTCCTGATCGCGCGCGTGCCGGAGGGAATCGAGGTCACCGACCGGTGGGGCCCGATGCCCGAGACCCTGGCGTTGATGCGCACACTCAAGCAAGCCTTCGATCCGGACAGCATTCTGAATCCCGGAAGGTTTCTCGTCTCCTGACCGGCAATCAGGCCGTTCCGATCTCCTCTGGATACGGCCGGCCGATCTGAGAGGCGAGTTCAGCCCCAAAGAGCAGGATCGCCGACGACAGGTACATCCACACGAGGAAGACAAAGATCGCGGTCAGTGATCCGTAGACCAGCTGGTAGCGCGCGAAGGCCTGCAGATACCAGAAGAAAGTTTCCTTGGCTCCCTCGAAGAGGAGACCGGCGAAGATCGCCCCCATGATCGCGTTTGGCCAGGGCACCTTCAGGTTGGGAAGGTACCGATAGGTCACCAGAAAGGTCAGGCTGCTGAAAACGATCGGCGCTACCGTCGAGATCACCCGGGCCAGCGTGGAGACCTCCAGCGTCACGATGACTGGCGCCAGGGCCGGAAACACGCTGATCAGCCGCAGGATTGTGGCGGATGTGATCAGCGACAGGATCATGAATCCGCCTGCCATTGCCACGAGCGTCAGGTCAATCAATTTCCGGCTGAGGAACGGTCTCGGCTGGGCGGCCGCCCAAACCCGATTGAGGGCGTTGCGGATCGTTGCCGCGACGGCAGTGGCGCTCCAGAACAGGCCGACGATCGCCAGGACGCCGAAGGTCCCGCGAAGCCGTATGGCCTGGGCGACATTGAAGTCCACAAACTCGACCGTGACGCTGGGTAGATACCGGGACAGTGACTCCACGATGGCCTGCCGCACCTGCGCCTGGTCTACGAGGAGGCCGACTGCGGCCACCACGCCAATCAGGAGGGGGAAGATCGAAAAGAGCGCCGAGTACGCGATGGCCGCCGCCAGGTCGGGGGCGCCGTCCCGCATGAATTTCTTATAGGCTTCGACCACAAGCCACAGCGGCCGAATACGCGCAAGGGTCATGGGGATGGCGACGGGGATACGCACGCCGCCTCATTGTAGCAAAGGCGGGGGCGCCGGGAGGTGGGTGCGGCGGGCTGCGCTACCGCCCCTGGTAAATGAGGTTCGGCAGGAAGAGCGGGACGATAGGAATGTAGGTCACGATCGCCAGCACGATGAGCAGCACGAAGATAAAGGGGATCGCCTCCCGGAAGACTTTGCCCACAGGCTGCTTCGCCACGGCGCAGGCGGTGAGCAGCACCGAGGCCACCGGCGGCGTCTGCTGGCCGATGGCCAGGTTGAGGGTGACGATGATCCCGAAGTGCGTGGGGTCCACCCCGATCTGGCGGACGAGCGGCATGACAATCGGGACGATCAGCAGGATGGCTGCGGCGCTGTGCAGGAACATTCCCGCGATCAACAGGAAGATGTTGAGGAAGAGCAGGACGAGGTGGCGGTTCGTCGTCACCCCGAGCACAGCCTGCGCGAGGCGCTGCGGCACCTGCTCATTCGTCAGATACCATCCCAGGACCGCCGAGGCGGCCACGATCAGCATGACGCTGGCCGTCTGCACCACGCCCTCCAGCGTGACCGCCCGCAACTGGCGGAAATTCATCTCCCGGTAGATGAAGGTACCGATGATGAAGGCCGCCAGGACCGCGAGCCCTGCCGCCTCCGTGGCC
>JANONS010000150.1:0-3546 GCA_031420915.1 Armatimonadota bacterium | reverse complement strand
GTGAGCGTGAGCGTCAGGGCCACCCACTTCCCCCAGTAGAGATGCTCGCGGCTTCCGGGATAGAGGAGCAGCGTCTCCATCGACCCTTGCTCCACCTCCAGGAGCGTGGGCCGTGCCACCCCCAGCATCGCTGCAAACCCGAGCGCGACCCAGAGGATCGCCGGGGCGCGGGCAGGCTCCGATCCCAGGGTAAAGCCAAGCAGCAGGACCACGAGCAGCGCGAAGACCCCCATGGCCGTGATGCTCTCACGTCCCCGCCACTCCAGGAGAAGGTCCTTGCGGGCCAGCGCCGCCGCCCGCCGCAGCGCATTCACATTCGTCCACCTGCCAGGGCGCGCAGCCGTGGGGCGGAGACCGCTTCTGCTGCTGCTACGTCCCTCTGCCGGCCTGCGGACAGGGCGATCACCGTGTCGGCGAGGGGGAGCCCGCGCTCCCACTCGTGGGTGGCGAGGATGACCGCGCCGCCCTGCGCCTTGACCTCCAGGACGAGTGCCTCGACCAGTCTCAAGCCTTCCGCATCGAGACCGCTGAAAGGGTCATCGAGGAGGAGGAGGCGTGGCCCCAACAGCCACGCCCGCGCCAGGGCGAGGCGGCGTTTCATTCCCTGGCTGAAGGCGCGCACCGGTTTGTGGACGACATGTCCCAGGCCCACGCGCTCGAGGAGCGCATCGAGCGACTCCTCCGCTCCAGGTCGAGCGCTCATCGCTGCCGCAAAGGCCAGGTTTTCCCGGGCGGTGAGCGTTTCATACATTCCGTGCGCGGTGCCCACGAACACGGTGACCCTTCGGACCGCATCGGCGTCACGTACGAGATCACGTCCGAAGATTGTCGCCCGGCCGGCAGACGGCCGCAGTGCGGTCGCGAGCAGACGGAGGAGTGTGGTCTTGCCGGCGCCGTTTGGCCCCACGACCAGCAGGCCTGAGGAGGGCGGGACGCTCAGAGAGAGCTCGCGCAGCGCGTAGTGGTGGGCAAAACGCCGGGAGAGTCCGTGCGTCTGAACGGCAGGCGTGGACATGGGTCGCCTGTGAGGATTCGAGAGGGAGGACGCGCCCTCCTAGGTCCGGGGACGGCGGGCGACCCCACAGCCCCAACGAGTACGCCACGGTGGAGGGGATGCGGCTCTTCGAGCGGTCGGTGGCTCGCTTCCTTATTTCGTACTTAATCCCTGGTGCCTGTCATAAGTCGCTCGACGAGTGTATCTATTACCTGTTTTGCGCCAGCTCTCCGGGCGGCTTCGGCCGCTTCCGGGCGATCCGTCACGTAGTAGTCACAGGCCGGAGAGACCTGCTCATGCACGATGCCTCCGGATTCACGAATCGCAGGAGGCGTGCCTGCTCGCTGCATGATCAGGGACGAGCGGCAGTGCGGCTGGCGCCGTTCCGGCTCCCAGCCGTAGACCGGGAGGATGTCCACGGGGGCCAGTTGACGGTCTTGCTCATTATAGCTAGACTTCTGGCTAGAATGGGGAGGAGGTCGGTCATGCGGTTCGCCACCGTGGCGGAAATGAAAAACCAGTTGTCCGCATATCTCGCGCAGGCCAGACGAACGAAAGAGTCGATTGTCGTCACTCACCACGGCAAGCCCTATGCTCTCGTCCAGCCGCTGTCTGAACGGGATCTGGAGGGATTGCGATGGGAGCGACTCGTGGAGGATCGCCTCAGGCAGGCCTGGGAAGGGGAGGACGATGCCCTCTACGACTACCTTTAAGCGCGGGCAGGTTATCGTGGTCAATGTTCCCTTTTCGAACCATGCTGGGGTAAAGCCGCGGCCGGCGCTGGTCATTAGCGCGGAAGCGTTCCATCGGAATCTCCATGACCTGATAGTCTGTCCCATCAGCAGTCAGCCACGGTACTATCGGCACCCTGGACCAGGCGACTGTCCGCTTCGAGAGTGGCGAGCTGCCGGGTTACGCTATCCTAGTACGGTCCGAATTTCCAAAGTGCTTGCGGTCGACAAACAGATCATCAAAAGGCCTCTGCGCCCCCTGGGTCAACAGGACCTGACGCGGGTTGAGGTCGGATTGCGGCAAGCCTTGGGCCTCAGAGGAGCCATCGCTCCGTGATCCACCCTTTGCTCCCGCTCCACTAGCCTGGTTAGCGCCGCTCAGGCTCCCACCCGTAGACGGGAAGGATGTCCACGGGGGCGTAGTCGTCGGTGAGGACTGGGACATCGCTGGTCGGGATCGGCCGATCGTAGTAGTCCACCACGAAGGTGTCGAACAGGGGGAACTTCACCTTCCGGGTCCGCTTCAGCCGTAGCCCGGTCTCGATCACCTGCGCCCGCGTGATGCCGGCCTTCGGGCCGGCCACCAGGATGATCGTGCGCACGACGGTCGTGTTGCGGTCGGGTACGAAGACGACGGGGAAGGGGTAGAGCCCCGGAAAGACCTGGCCGTAGGTCTTATACAGGGCGCGGAACAGTTTGCTCTCCTTGCCGTCGAGCGCCCCGACGATGTTGGCGGCGATGAGCCCTCCCGGGTTCAGGTGCGCCCGGGCCAGTTCGAAGAACTCCCGCGTGGCCAGGTGGAAGGGCAGCCCTTCCGCGAAGTAGGCGTCCATCACGATGAGGTCGTACTTCGCCTCGCTCCTGCGAAGAAAGAGCCGGCCATCCTGGACGGTGATGCGCAGGCGCGCGTCCTCCTTCACCTCGAAGAACCGCTTGGCGACATCCACGACGTCCGGGTCGAGTTCGACGACGTCAACCGTCACCTCCGGGTAGTCACGCCAGAACCGCTTGGGAATCGTCCCCGCGCCCAGCCCGATCACCAGGACCCGTTTGATGGCCGGGTGAAAAATCCAGGCGACATGGGTGTATTCCGTGTACTTGAACGGGCTCTCGAAGGGGCTCGAGAGGTACATCCCACCCTGCGTGGAGCGGTCGAACCGGAGGTAGCGGGCGAGGCCGTCGTCCGTGACCCAGATGCGGTGGTAGAGGCTGTCCTTCTCGTAGAGGATTCTGGGTTCGGTGGGGAGCAACGGGCCAGCGGTGGCGCCCGCCACCAGCGCGACGACGAGGATGCCGGTCAGCGCGGGCCGGAGCACGCGCACGCGGAGGGCGAGCAGCGCGGAGAGAGCCACCAGCGTTCCGCCGAGGGTGTAGAGGATCGTCCGCACCCCGAGCGTGGGGATGAGAAGGAAGGCCGTGAGCAAGGTCCCGGCGATGCTGCCCGCCGTGGAGATCGCGTACAGGAGCCCCGCGACATTGCCGACGGTGGCCAGGTCGGTGGCCGACAGTTTCACCGCGAAGGGCGAGGTCATCCCGAGGAGAATGCTGGGCGGCGCGAACAGGAAGATGGAGGCCACGAGGGGGTTCATCCGCGGCCCCAGGTCCCAGGCGGCGAAGGCTTCGAGGATCGGGCGGGAGACCACCGGCAGGAGCAGGATGAGGAGCCCCGCCAGCAGCAGCGCGGAGGCGAGGACGGTCGCGCGTGGCCGCCGGTCGGCGACGATGCCCCCGGTGTAGTAGCCTATGCTGAGCGCGGCCAGGAAGATGCTGATCAGGCCGCCCCACACGTAGACCGAAGATCCGAAGTAGGGGGCGAGCACC
>JANONS010000149.1:0-6838 GCA_031420915.1 Armatimonadota bacterium | reverse complement strand
AGCGTCGCGACCGAAAAGACGACGTGGAACGGCTTGCAGTAGATGACCACGGCGCGATAGTCGTCCAGGCGCACATCCTGGGGCAGCGTGTAGTTCTGGCTGCCCACGTTGCCCTTGAGCTTGGCCACCTCGAGATAGCCTTCCTTCACGTCGGCGCGGCTCTTAGGCGCGGGATGTTTCGTCAGGATCACGTGCAGGTCGGGCCCGTTGGTCACCGTGAAGGGATCGAGGCGGAGGATCAGGTCCTTCGCAACCCGGTACACCGTCGCCGTGCCTTCTCCCTGGTGAAAATTGTCCGCCCCGACAAAGGTGCCACGCAGCAGCACCGTGGCCGGCGTCGTCCCGCCCGGCATAGCCTCCACCGCGGTGGCACTCTGCTTGGAGGCCTTCATCATCGTCTCCTCCACCTGCTCTCGGGTCATCCCCTCGGGGACCTCCGCGCCCTCGCTCATGGGGAACTCCTCGCTCACCGTCTTGCTGATGAAGAGGGGCGAGCCCAGATACCAGGCGATCGGCGCGCCCACGATCACCAGCACCGCTACGATCCACCACCACCGTCTCCGCATCGCGTAGCCTCCTCCGAGTGGTCTCAGACCGACCAACCTCCTGGGCGGTCACTTCAGGCCGACGCGCCGGGCAGCGTCAGCCAGAGGATCGTCCGGCCACCCTCGCTGTGCGCGCCCACGTGCCCGCCGTGGACGCGAGCTACCTCTTTCACGATGGCGAGGCCGATGCCTGCCCCTCCCGACTCGCGCGACCGCGACTTCTCGCCCCGGTAGAAGCGCTCAAAGATGAAGGGGAGATCGTCGGGGGCGATGCCCTCACCGGTATTCGTGACCGCCACCCGTACGGCCGCACCGTCCGGCGCGACGTCCACCAGCACCGTCCCGCCCCGGGGTGTGTACTTCAGCGCGTTGTCGATGAGGTTGTGCAGGGCCTGCGAGAGCAGGTCGGGGTCGGCCCGCGCCACCCCGTTCACCGTCACCTGACTCTGCACCGCGATGGACCTGGCCGTGAATTCCCCACGCCGCAGGTCCACCAGCCGGTGAACCAGCACTCCCAGGTCCACGGCCTCCAGCCGGAGGCGGGGTAGGCGGGCGTCGAAGAGCGAGAGTTCGTGGAGCGATTCGACCAGCCGCACCAGGCGGATCACCTCCTCGTGCAGCGACCCGATCGTCTCGGCCGAGGCAAGCGTGACGCCGTCACGCATCGCCTCCAGGTAGCCCTGCAGGTTGGCAAGAGGAGTGCGCAGTTCATGGGCCACGTTGGCGACGAGATCCTTGCGCAGGCGCTCCAGGGTCTGCAGCGCCCCGGCCATCCGGTTGAGCGAGTCGGCGAGCCGGCCGATCTCATCCGGGGAGGCGATGTCCGCCCGGGCGGCGTACTCACCGGCGGCGATGCGCTCGGCCATGGTCATCATGCCCCCCAGCGGGCGCACCACCCTGCGGAAGAGGACCAGGCTGAGGATCAGGCCGACGACCCCCGCGAC
The DNA here is from genome assembly GCA_031420915.1 of Armatimonadota bacterium. Lineage (GTDB taxonomy): Bacteria > Sysuimicrobiota > Sysuimicrobiia > Sysuimicrobiales > Humicultoraceae > JANONS01. The sequence goes on along the minus strand of JANONS010000149.1, from coordinate 5,349 downwards.
CAGGCTGGCCAGCACGAGCGACCGCGTCATGGCCGCGACGAACAAACGGTGCATCACGTCCACCTGAATGTGAAACTCCTTCATCAGGTTGGTGAAGATGGTGTCGGCGAGCTGACCGATGGCCAGGGCAGCCACCGCTACGGCGACGCCGACCACCAGCAGGTTGATGCCGAGGAGCTTCCAGAGCAGGCTGCGGCGCATCGGGGGCCTCAGCGCGGACGGCTCACAGGAGTTTGTAGCCGACGCCGCGCACGGTGGCGATGAAGCGCGGGCGGTTCGGGTCGTCACCGAGCTTCGCCCGCAGGTTTCCCACGTGCACGTCAATGGTGCGGTCCACCACGGCCGCCTCGTGGGTGGGGTAGATGGCGTTCAACAACTGGTCACGGGAGAAGGCGCGCTCCGGGGATTCCAGGAACGCCCGCAGCAGTTTGAACTCGACAGGGGTGAGCCGGACCTCCTGCCCTCGCACCCTGATATGGTGGCGCTCCAGATCCATCTCCAGGTCGCCATGATGGAGGATTTTCTCCGGCCGCTCGTGCGCGGTGCGCCGCAGGATGGCCCGGACCCGCGCGACGACCTCTCGCGGGCTAAACGGCTTGGTGACGTAATCATCGGCGCCGAGGGAGAGTCCCAGTAATTTGTCGACCTCGTCCACCCGCGCCGTCAGCATCAGGATGGGCACGTCGGAGGAGGCGCGCAGCCGCCGGCAGACCTCCATCCCATCGAGGTGCGGCAGCATGAGGTCGAGGATGACCAGGCTCGGGCGGGTCCGCTCGGCGACCTCCAGCGCCGCAGGGCCGTCATATGCGGCTACCACCCCATACCCCTCCCGCTCCAGGTAGAGGCGGAGGAGGTTCACCATCTTGGCGTCGTCTTCGACGAGCAGGACGGTCCGTGCCATAGGCGCCCGGGACTGCGGCGGCCCTGCCCCTATCGCCGCACCAGCGTCTGGATGGTGGAAACGAGCTCCTTCTCCCCCGATGGCCCGAAGCCGGTGCGCTGCAGAGTGCCGTCTTTGGCGATCACTGCCCACCACGGCTGGTACGTAAAGCCATACAGCTTGGCGATCCTCCCGTCCCCGTCGTAGCCGTTGGGGAAGGTCAGCCCGTGACGCTGCACAAAGGCCCGAGACGCATCTCGGGTGTCAAGCAACCCGATGCCCACGAACTCGACGCCTTTCCCCTTCCACTGTCCGTACACACGCTCCCACACGGGGGCGTCGCGGTTGCACGTGGGTCACCACGGGGCCCAGAAGAGGAGGATGACGGCCGAGCCCTTGAGAGTGGCGAGCGTGAGGGTCTGGCCGTTGAACAGTTCCAGCGAAAACGATGGTGCAGCCTTGGGTGCTGCCTGCGCGGGCAGCCCCACCCCGATCGCCGCCATTGCCGCCGCGAGCCCGAGGATGGCCGTCCCGCGCAGGATGTCCCGTCGCATCTACTTGCCGATCTCTCCTGCAAGGACCGGCGTGGCGGGCCGCGGATCATAGGCCCCGCGGTTGCCGTCCGATTCCAGCGTCACCACGACCGCATTGTACGGCGTCAAGGCGTTGTCGATCTTGAAACTGCCCACGTACGTCCGGGTGCTGCCCGCGCGCAATCTCAGCACGCCGGTGCTGAGGGCATAGGGGATGTCCCTGGAGAGCGCGGCGAACTCCTGATTGCCGAAGGCCACGCCATACTTCTGATCGCGGTCGGAGGCGTGGGACATGCCCGGGCCGCCCTTCCGGCCCGCATCTACGAGCCAGCCCTCAAGCACCGATTCCATTGGCAATTTCGTGCCCGCCGCCAAGGTCACCGTGATCTTCACGCTCCCCTTCTCCACATCCACGTCCGCGAACCCGGTCGCCCCCTGCAGTCCCGCGTTCTTGGCCAGCGGGGTCGGCGAGAGTTTCACCCGGCGGGTCATCATCGCGGCCTGCCCGGCGCTCACGCCGGCCAGTAGCGCCACAGCCACAAACACTACCGCCATCATACGGACATTCAGCCTCATCAGCCACCCTCCCTTGGGATGCGTCATCTCACCCCTCAGGCTAGCCGGGTGCGGTGAAGCTATCACAAACACCGTGTAAAGAAACCGTCAAGGAATAAAAGAAGGAGCCCTCTGCGAGCGGGGCTCCTGGGATGAGAAGACGATCAAATGGAGCAGGTCTGTAAGCCGGGTTCTGTCCGGACCGGAGTCCGGGGCAACCATCTCTCTGCGGCCTCAGTTGCCTGAGGTCTCGTGCGGCCTACCCGGGGAGTCGGCGGGCCACCTCATCTCCCCCTACCTGGCCTTGCTCCGAGTGGGGTTTGCCTGGCCAGCCTGTCGCCAGGCTGCCGGCCGGCTCTTACCCGGCCGTTTCACCCTTACCCCAAAACTGCGATCGGGGCGGTATGTTTCTGTGGCACTGTCCCTGGGGTCGCCCCCGCTGGGGATTACCCAGCACCCTGCCCTGTGGAGCCCGGACTTTCCTCAAGCGTCTCGCCTGCGGCTGCCCGACCTGCTCCGCTTCTGATGCTATCACATCGGGCGGGAGATCGTTCAATCCTCCAGTCGGATCCGGATCCGCTCCTCGCGCGGCCAGGGCTCGCCCCGGGCTCGCAACTTGCGCAGGTGCTCTTCGGCGCGGGCCCGCACCTGTTTCAGCGCCTCCGCGCGGGACGACGCCTTCGCCTCTATACCGGGGAGCGCCGGAATCACCGCCCGTACGCTTTTGGGCCCTTCCTTAAACACGACGCTGTACTCCGCCCAGTCCCGGGGGATGGTGGCATCGATGGCGTGGTTCGCCAGGAGGTCGGCGCGGGCGTTCGCCTCCCGGGGCACGCGCTGGATGGTCCAGCGTCTCACCTGCCGGAGGAGACCGGTGACCTCTTCAAAGAGGGGGCGCAGTGCCGGGCTCCTGACCTTGTATCCTCCCTGGACCTGCTGAACGAGCAGTTCGCTGTCGGTGCGAATCTCGACCTCCGTCGCCCCCTGTGCCAGGGCGGCCCCCAGCGCCCGGATGAGCGCGCGATACTCGGCGACGTTGTTGGTGGCCTCGCCGATGTACTCCCCGATCTCCTCCAGGACTTTCCAGTGGGCATCGGTGATCACCACGCCGATGGCCGCGGGGCCTGGATTGCCACGGGAGGCGCCATCGACGTGCACGACGCGCTTCATCGGCAGGCCGCCTGGAGGCGCGCGTCCATCATTCGCCGGAGAGGACCAGGATGCGACCGCACCGCTCGCAGGTGAGGAGCAGGTCCTCCTCCTCCTGAAGCCGCCGCACCCGGCCCACGGGGATCGCCACGTGGCATCCCTCGCAGATGCCCTTCCGCACCGCGGCGACGGCCACGTCCCCCATGCGGTCCCGGATCCGGTCGTAGCGGCGGAGCAGGTCGGCGTCGATGGCAGCGGCCACCTCCTCGCGCTCCTGCCGCAGCGCCGCGAGCGCAGCCTCGAGCGCAACCTGGTCGCGGGCGAACGCACTCTCGTGCTGCGCAAGCGCCGCCCGGGCCGCGATGACCTCATCGGTGAGAGTCTGGACCTGCCCCTGGAGATCCTCCACCTCCTGCATCAGCGCCAGGATGGCGTCCTCCATCCCCCGGGTGTGGCGGTCGAGGAGAGTGACCTCTTCCTGCATTGAGGCCAGTTCTTTGGGATTGCGGACGCGGCCGCTGTACATCTCCTCCTCGACCCGCTTGCGTTTGGCGACAGTGGATTGCAGTTCAAGTTCCAGCGCGCGGAGGTGCGCCTGCTTCGCCTTCGCGTCCTGTGCGGTGGCCGCCAGCGTCTCGTCAAGCGTGCGAAGCTGCTCGCGCAGCGCATCGCCGGCGTCCAGGGTCCGCAGACGCTCTTCCGTCTGGGACAGGCGGGAGTCGACCTGCTGAAGCCGGTAGAGGAGGCGCGGCCGCGCCGTCGGTACGGACGGAGTCACAGACCTCTTAACTTTGTTGTTTGCTGTGGGGAATCCTGTGTAAAGCGGTTAGCGGCGAGAGCGCTTGCCTTTCCCCTTTGCGGGGGTTTTCTTCCCCCGCGGTCGGGCAGCCGCCTTACGCTTGGCGGGGTTCGCTGCGGGCCGCGGCGCGTGTCCCGGTCGGGGGACGGGTCTGGCCACCGGACTCCCAGCAAGGCTGGCGGAGCGCCGGATCCCGGCCGCCACTCGCGCCGGCACGCCCGGTCGACCAGGCCCCCCGGGGGGTCCAGCGAACCCCGGTCGGGCGGGGACCCCAAGTCGGCCCGGCACGCCCGGCCTCTGACCCGGCTGGGGCACTCTCCCGGGAGCCGGGACCGGACGCGGAATCGGGGCGGCCTTCGGTCTGGCCCCCGGCGGAGGTGTTTCGCCGGCCGGGAACTTCAGCCGCTTGCGTTTCTCCTCCCACCAGCGCCGGTAGCGGCGGGCCAGGCTCTCGAAATTGTCGAACAGGTCCGGCCAGTCTAGCTCGCGCCGCATGCCCTGGATGATGGGCTCGACCTTCGACCAGGGGACAGGAAAGAGTTCGAACAGGATGTCGCTATCGACGACACCCCCCTCCACCAACACCCCCAGCCCGTCATAGAACTCGGCGACGCGGATGAGGTTGTTAAAGCGGATGCTCCCGGGGGGAGCCTCAATGATAAACTGCTCGTACTCCTGGAAGTCGAACTGGAAGATGATGTACTGCATCGCCTCCAGGCTGTGCGGGGCGTCGGCGATCTGCATCAGCCGGAGGAGGACGTCCGCCTCAGCCGGCTTTACCTTCTTCAATCGACCTCACCTCGACTGGCCGCTGCAATTTGCGGCTTTCCTCCCCCTAATTTCGCCATTTTGGGCAGTTTTCCCTTGTGAAAGGTGACTGATATCACGTAAAGCAGGATTTCACCACTATGAAAGGGGCTTCAGGGCGTGTTCAGAGGCCCAAAACCGCAAAATGGGGCCGTGCTATACTCGGCACGTCGGGCGAGTAGCTCAGCGGGAGAGCGCCTCCCTTACACGGAGGAGGTCGGAGGTTCAACACCTTCCTCGCCCACCAGCCGAATCCTCACGATTGGCGAGGGTTTCAAGCGATTGTATCAGGCGGTATCCAGTCCCGCGCCGGTTGCTCAGGGTGTCAGTAGGGTGTGAACCGGGTAACCAAATTCTGCGGCGGGGGCGCTCCGGCAGAGACCTTCCGGGTCTTTCTGACACTGCCGGAGGCCCGGAGGATCGGCACGGGACAGCCCTCCGCTATTGTGGCTGCCGACGCCCCGTGGCGGAAGGAGGCCCACCACCGTACCGGCAATTGAGAGGCCCCTGTTGTGCGACCGGCAAGGGCGGTCGGTGTAGTACCCCAACCCCGTGCAGATCTTCCACCGGCTGTCTGCCAAGGCGGTTCTGTCGGCGTCCTGTCGGCTGCACTCCAACGCCCGCGG
>JANONS010000148.1:0-3039 GCA_031420915.1 Armatimonadota bacterium | reverse complement strand
AGGAACTCCATCTGGAAGATTGTGGAGCACATGGCGCTGTGGAAGGCATACATGGCGGGGCGCATGGCGGGACAGCCGAAGCGGCCGGCCGGGTGGGCGAAGGAGGCGGACTGGAAGGCTCTCCCTGAGGTGACGGATGCGGCCTGGCAGGCGACGATCCGGCGGCTCATCAATGCCCAGGCCGGCGTGAAGGCCGAACTGACCAGGCGATCGGACGACGAGTTGAATCAGACGCTGCCGGGAACAGACGTCCCGCTCTACGCTATCATCCAGGGCATCATCGCCCACGACAGTTATCACTGCGGGCAGATCCACTACATCCGGGCCATCCAGGGGATTGCGGCGGAGTCGTAGATTGCCACGGAAACTCATCCTCCTCGACACCAACGGCCTCGTCTACCGCGCCTTCTTCGCCCTGCCCTACTTCACCACCACCGACGGGCGCCCCACGAACGCCGTCTACGGGTTCGCCAACATGCTCCTCAAGGTGCTGGAGGAGGAGGCGCCCGACTACATCGCTGCGGCCTTCGACAAGCCGGTGCCCACCTTTCGCCACAAGGCGTACGCGGCCTACAAGGCGCAGCGGGAGCGGATGCCCGATGACCTGCGCCCGCAATTCGCCGTCAGCAAGGAGGTCCTGGAGGCTTTCCGCATCCCGATGTTTGAGGTGGAGGGCTATGAGGCGGAGGACGTCATTGCCGCCATCGCTCGCCGGGCGTCGGATGAGGGGTTCGACGTCGTGATCGTGAGCGGCGACCTCGACCTGCTGCAGATCGTCCGCCCCGGCATCCGCGTGATGATTACCAGCCGCGGCATCTCCGAGACGACGCTCTACGATGAGGCCGCGGTCCGCCAGCGATTCGGGTTCGACCCGGCCCAGCTCCCCGACTACAAGGCACTCAAAGGGGATACCACCGACAACATCCCCGGCGTCCCCGGCATCGGCGAAAAAACCGCGTCCAGCCTGGTCGCGCAGTTCGGTTCGGTGGAGGCGCTGCTGGAGCGGGTGGCGGACGCGGCGCCCAAACTGCGCAACCGGTTGGCGCAGCACGTAGATCAGATTTTGCAGAGCAAGCACCTGGCGACCGTGGTGGATGCGCCGGTCCGGTGGGAGTGGGAGGAGTTGCGCCGACAGCCCCCGGACCAGGAACGGCTGCAGGACCTCTTTCGGGACCTCGAGTTCAAGACGCTCCTTGAACGGCTGGGAGCGGTGCCTGCGGAGGTCCCGGCAGAGGGGGAGTACGGGGAGTCACGGTCGGTCGAGGATCTCCTGGCCACCGTGCGGGGTCGAAGCGAAGTGGGCGTCCTGCTCGCGCGCACCGCGGGACATCCACTGACGGCCGCGCTGACGGGCGTGGCGCTGACACCTGAAGGAGGCCGCGCCCGCTACCTGGCCCTTGGTGGCGACCTTCCCTCGGCGCTCGCCGCCTGGTGCGCCGACGCCTCGATCCGGAAAATCAGCGGGGACGTCAAGGGCGACGACCATCTGCTGACGCGCCACGGCGTCACACCAGGCGGCTGGAACTTTGACGTGGCCATCGCCGCCTACCTCCTGAATCCGGGGAAGCGCACGCACACCCTGGAGACGGCCGCCTGGGAGTACCTGGGGTGGCGGCTCGGAACCGACGAGGGCGGACCGGAAGCGTGCCGGGGGGCCGACGCGCTCATTCGCCTCCGCCCCATCCTGGAGGCACGGATGCGGGAGCGGGAGGTGGCCGACCTCTTCGACCAGATCGAGATCCCCCTGGCCGTGGTGCTGGCGGAGATGGAACGTGCCGGGGTGCGTGTGGACGTGCCCGACCTCCTCCACCTGAACGACGAGATTATGGCGAAGATCGACGTCCTGGCCGGCGAGATCCACCGCCTCGCGGGTACGGAGTTCAACATCGGCAGCCCCAAACAGCTGGCCTTCGTGCTCTTCGAGAAGATGCACCTTCCCGCGCTGAAGAAGACCAAGACCGGCCTCTCCACCGATACCGAGGTGCTGGAGTCCCTGGCCGGGCAGCACGAGATCGCCGCGAAGATCGTGGAGTACCGGGAACTGCTGAAACTGAAGAACACCTACATTGATGTGCTGCCGGCTCTGGCGGATCCGCGGACGGGCCGGGTGCACACGACCTTCAACCAGACACTGACCGCCACGGGGCGTCTCAGCAGCACCGAGCCGAACCTCCAGAACATCCCCGTGCGCACAGAGGTGGGGCGGCAGATCCGCCGGGCGATCATCCCCGCTGACGGGGCGCTGCTGCTGGGTGTCGACTACTCCCAGATCGACCTGCGCGTCCTGGCGCACATCACGGACGATCCCGGGCTGCTGGAGGCCTTCGCCCGGGACGACGACGTCCACGCGGTCACAGCGGCGGAGGTCTTCAACGTGGACCGCGGCCAGGTGACCCCCGACCTGCGCCGGCGGGCCAAGGCGATCGTCTTCGGTGTGGCCTACGGGATGAGCGACCACGGGCTGGCATCGCAGTTGGGGATCGGCAGAAGCGAAGCCAAAGTCTACATCGAGCGGTACTACGCCCGCTATCCAAAAGTGCGCGAGTACATGGTCCGCATCGTGGAGCAGGCGCGCCGGGACGGGTATGTGACCACGCTGTTGAATCGCCGCCGCTACCTGCCTGACCTCTTCAGCCGCAACCGGGTGCCGCGGGAGGCCGCGGAGCGCACGGCCATCAACACCCCGATCCAGGGGACGAGCGCCGACATCATCAAGAAGGCGATGATCGAGATCGTGCGGGAGGTGCTGCCCCGCCGGCCCGACGTGCGGATGATCCTGCAGATCCACGACGAGTTGCTCTTCGAGGTCCCGCCGGGACAGGTCCACGAGATCGCGCGCGCGCTCCAGAAGGTGATGTCGTCCACCTATGTCCTGAAGGTGCCGCTGCGCACCGACGCGAAGGCGGGGTCCAACTGGCGCGACATGGAGCCGCTCCCACTCGGGGCCGCGTGATGGCCCGCGTCATCGGGCTGACGGGAGGACTCGCCAGCGGCAAGAGCACGGTGGCGGCGATGCTGCGGGATCTGGGTGCGGTCGTC
>JANONS010000147.1:0-2603 GCA_031420915.1 Armatimonadota bacterium | reverse complement strand
CGACCATGAAAGCCATTCGCATCCACGAGCAGGGCGGCCCCGAGGTGCTGCGCTACGAGGAGGTGCCCGTGCCGGCGCCGGGTGAAGGCGAGGCGCGGGTAAAAGTGGAAGCCGCCGGCGTGAACTTCATCGATATCTACCAGCGCATCGGCCTCTATCGCGTGAACCCGCCGTTTACGCCGGGATCGGAGGCCGCCGGGGTCATAGATGCTGCCGGCTCCGGGGTCACTGATGTCAAACCCGGGGATCGAGTCGCTTACGCGATGCAGCTGGGCGCGTACGCCGAATACGCGGTCGTGCCGGCGTCGAGGCTGGTGGCGCTGCCGCCCTCCATCAACACGCGCACCGCCGCGGCGGTGATGCTACAGGGCATGACCGCACATTACCTGACCCACAGCACGTACCCGCTGAAGCGGGGCGAGACCGCGCTCGTGCACGCCGCCGCCGGGGGCGTGGGGCTGCTGCTCGTCCAGATCGCGAAGCGTCTGGGCGCCACCGTCTTCGGCACCGTCTCCACCGAGGAGAAGGCTCATCTGGCGCGCGAGGCGGGCGCGGATCAGGTCATTCGCTACACGGACGAGGACTTCGAGGCGGCGGTCAAGCGGCTTACCGGGGGGCGCGGAGTGGATGTCGTCTATGACTCCGTCGGGAAGACGACCGCGGAGAAGAGCATGAACTGCCTGCGGCCGCGCGGGTACCTGGTCCTCTTCGGCAACGCGAGCGGCCCGGCGCCGCCGGTCGATCCGCTCACCCTGATGGCAAAGGGATCGCTCTTCCTGACCCGGCCGGGCCTGGCCCACCACGCCGCCACGCGGGAGGAACTCCTGGAGCGGAGCCGCGCGCTGTTCGATTGGATCGCGTCAGGCGAACTGAAGGTACGGATTGCCGCGACCTTCCCGCTGGCCGAAGCCGCGGAGGCGACCGTCAACTGGAGGGGCGCAGCGTCGCGGGGAAGATCCTCCTGCTCCCCTAGTGTATCCCCGAGAGAATCTCGGCGCGCTGGTAGGGTCTAGAGCACCGGTGGGCGCAGTAGCAGCGCGCGCGTCTCGTGCGCGATGCCTTTGATCTCCGCGTGCGGCAGACCCTCGAGTTGCATCAACACCTCGGCGGCCTGAAGGACGATGCGCTGGAGATCGCCCTCCTCCACGTCGAACTCCTGGACGAGCGTCCCCCACTCCGCTCCACGGGCCCAGGCCTCGCCCGCGGCGGCGCGTCGCTCTGCCGGGGAGGCCATCGCGCGCCTGCGCCGCCGGTCCCACTCCTGGTGGAACTCCTGTTCAAACCGGTCGGGCTCCAATCCAAACTCCTGCTCCAGTTTGACGAGGCGCCGCACCAGTGAAGCCACCCCGCCAAGGCGCGCGCCCTCGCCGCCCGCGCGTGGAGGGCGCTCAGATCCCAGCGCCGCCGCGATCGCCGCCAGGCGAGGCGCGGTCGAAGGGACACCGTCGCGCCGTACGATCTCGGCCAGAACGAGCATCCGCGGATGCCGCAGGCGAGCGGCCCACCGCCCCTCATCCGTGAGGCGGGCGTCGGCGTCCAGGTATCCCAGCGACTGCAGCACCGCTGCGTGGAGGAGGAAGGCCCGGCTGATGGGGTCGTGGGCACGATCCAGCGATTGCGCCACGGCGCCCGGTGGGAGACGGTGCAGCCGGCGGCCCGCGCGCACCGGTGCCGCCCCGTAAAGTTCAGCCTCATACGCCGCTAGCGACCGCTCGAGTTCGCGAAGCGCCTCCGGCAGCGCGCGCCGGGTCAGCAGGTTGAGCACCTGAGTGTAGCCGGGACGGAACGCGGACCGCACCGGTTCCGTCTCCGCTTCGGCGATCGCCAGACCCATCAATGCCTCGGAGCGCGACGTGGCGGGCAGCACGACGACTCCGATTCGATCGCGGCCCCGGCGCCCTGCCCGGCCGGTCATCTGGTGAAACTCTGTGGCCGTGAGATCCACGCGCCCTTCGGGGCTCTGACGTGAGAGGGTGCTGAGGACGACGGTGCGCGCGGGGACATCGAGGCCGCTCGCCAGCGTGGTCGTCGCCGCCACCGCCCGGATGAGCCCCTGATCGAGCAGGTCCTCGACCGCCAGCCGCCAGGCAGTCAGGTGTCCGGCGTGGTGGGGCGCGACGCCGCCGCGGACGAGGAACGAGCGGTAGCGATGATCGGCCAGATACGGAAACCGCCGCTCCCACTCTCTCAGGGCCGAACGGCGTTCCTCTTCCCCGGGCCCGCGCACCGCGCTCAACTCGCGCACCGCTTCATCACATTCTCGACGCGACGGGAAGAACAGGATCGCGGGCAGCAACCGCGCCTGATCAAGTTCGCGCAGCGCGACCGGGAGCCATCCGCGCCGCCGCTCCCCTCCCCTCACGCGCGGCGCCAGGTGTTCAGGAAGCAGATTCCCCTGCGCGTGCATCAGGACGAGTCGCAGCGGGACCGGGCGCTCCGTCTCCCGGATTACGGCAGGCGGATGGCCGCGCACGCGCGCCAGCCACTCCGCCAGGTCATCGACGTTCTGCATGGTCGCCGAGAGGAGCACCAGGCGCGTGGCGGGCGGCGCGAGCATGAGGATTTCCTCCCACACCACCCCCCGCTCGGGATCGCCGAGATAG
>JANONS010000146.1:0-9634 GCA_031420915.1 Armatimonadota bacterium | reverse complement strand
CCAACTGGGATGGCCCACAGAGGAGGCGTTCCTCACCGAGGCGACGCGGGTCTTCTTCACCCAGGAGGTGGGGACGGTGCGCGCCTTTCCGGATGCCGTAGCGTCACTCGAGGCGCTGGGGAAGATGGGGCTGCGTCTCGGGCTGATCTCCATTGCCAGCGATCACGACCTGGTCGAGCAAGTGCTCGACCGAACGGGCCTTGCAGCTTTCCTTGATCCCGTGGTTTCCTCAGCGGGCTTCGGCCGGGTGAAGCCCGATCCCGGGATCTTCCGGTTCGTGCTCGAACGCTGGGGCTCACCCCCTAAACAGTGCGTGATGGTGGGGGACACCCTGGACGCCGACGTCGAGGGCGCCCAGGCGCTGGGGATGCGCGCGATCCTGGTGACGATGGATCCCAACCCGAACAACGCGCGTGTGGCCGACCGCATCCGCCCCGACGCAACCGCCGATACCCTCGAACAGGTCGTGCAGATCATCCGCGCCTGGACGGGACACCCCGAGCCAGACTCATAGTCACCAGCAGGTAAACCTCCAGCGGATCGCCGGCGTCAACCGGTTGATCGACCACGATACCCACGGAGGAACTCGCATGCGGGCAACCCGCGACGGGTGGCACGCTCTGAGGTCACTGCGGAGGAGCGTGGTGCTCTGCCTGACCGCGGGGGCAGTCGTGCTCAGCCTCGGACCGGACCTGCATGGCCAGCCCGCGCTCCGACTCGTCGAATTCCCGCTTCCGACGCCGAATGCCCGGCCGCACTCGACCGCCGTCGCCCCGGACGGCAGAATCTACGTCGCCGAGCTGGCCGCCAACAAGGTGGCGATGTTTGATCCGAGGACCGAACGGTTCACCGAGTACCCGATCGGGACGCCCAACTCCCAGCCGCACGGCGTCTGCGTCGATCCGAAATCGGGTCTCGTCTACTTCACCCTCATCAACGGCAACAAGATCCTCCAGCTCAACCCCTCCACCGGCGGGCTCACGGCGTTCGATGTGCCCACCCCAAACTCAGGCCCGCACACCCCGTGGGCGGATAAGGACGGGAACATCTACTTCACCGAGGCCCGCGCAGGCAAGATCGGCAAACTGCATCCAGCGACAGGACAGATCACGGAATTCCCCCTCGCCACCCGGACCGGTGTCCCCTATGGCATTGAGATCGACAAGGCCGGGGTCGTGTGGGTCGCTCAGCTCAATGCCAGCACGCTGACCCGTCTGGACCCGACCACCGGACAGATGCGCGACTTCGCGCCCCCAACGGCCGACGCCGGGACACGCCGCCTGAGCATCGATTCCCAGGGACGCATCTGGATCACCTACTACCGGGGGCACAAGATCGGCGCCTTCGATCCGACCACGAACACCTTCACGGAGATCGCCACCGCCTCAGCCGACTCGGCTCCGTATGCCATCGTCGTGGACAAGGAGGACGTTGTCTGGTACAGCGAGTTTGCGACCAGCCTGATCGTGCGCTTCGATCCTCGGACGCGGACGTCGCTGACCTTCAAGGTGCCGGGACCTGCCGAGGCGCAGGTCCGGTTCCTGACGGTCGCGCCGGACAACACCATCTGGTACGCGAACTTCGGGAACAGCCGGATCGGCCGCATCGGCCGTTAGTCTTCCACCCTAGACCGCCTCCAGCGCCTGGGTAAAGTCCTCGATCAGGTCTTCCACGTCCTCGATCCCGACCGAGACCCGTATGAGCCCCTCCCGGATCCCTGCGCGCGCGCGGTCCTCCGGCGGGATGCCCACGCTCGTCGTGGATGCGGGATGGGCGACCAGGGTCTCCACGGATCCCAGACTGACTGCCATGATCGCGGTGCGCAGCGCCTCCACGACGCGGGCCCCGGCCTGAATGCCGCCATCCACCTCAACGCTCAGCATGCCGCCGAAGCCGCGCATCTGCCGGTGGGCGATGTGGTGCCTCGGATGATCTGGTAGGCCAGGGTAGTGGACCCGCTCCACCTTAGGATGAGCCGCCAGCACGCGGGCGAGGGCCAGGGCGTTCTGATTGTGGCGCTCCATCCGCAGCCCGAGGGTCTTCAGACCACGCAGCACGAGCCATGCGGCGAAGGGGTCGAGGACCGGGCCGTGAATGCGAAAGTGCTTCCGCAGCGTCAGCAGGAGATCACGCCGTCCCACCATGATGCCCGCCGTGACGTCGGCATGCCCGCCCAGGTACTTGGTCATGCTGTGGACGACCACGTCAGTGCCAAGAATCAGGGGGTTTTGATTGTACGGCGTCGCGAAGGTGTTGTCAGCCACGGCGAGCGCGCCGTGCGCGTGAGCGAGCCGGACGACGCCGGCGATGTCCGCGATATCCAGCAGGGGGTTGTTGGGGGTCTCGATGTACACAACCTTCGTCTCCGGCCGCAGTGCGGCCTCATAGGCCTCGGTGTCCATGCTGTCGATCAGTGTCGCCGTGATGCCGAAGCGCGGCAGGACCTGGGCGAACAGTTCATGGGAGGCCTGGTAGGTGGCCCGCGGCGCGACCAGGTGATCGCCGGCCTGGAGCAGGCCGAGGATAACGGTGCTGATCGCTCCCATCCCCGACGCGGTGGCGATTGCCATCTCCCCCCCTTCGAGCAGGGCAACCCGCTCCTCCAACGCCGCGGTGGTGGGGTTGCCCCACCGCGTGTAGTAGAAGCCTTCACCTCGATCGCCGCCGAGCGCCGCCCCTTCTGCGACCGTGTCGTAGCGAAAGGTGGTCGTCTCGTAGATGGGCGGGCTGACCGACTTCAGCGGGTGCGTCTCCCCGGCGCCGTGGATCGCCTTCGTGTTGAACCCCCACCGCTCTCGCACAATCCTCCCCCTTCCACCTTCCATCCGGTCCGCCTTCCATCCGGTCCGCGGGTTGAGCGTTCATGTGGATTATAGTAGATGTGGTTCACTCCCGAGGGCATGGATGAAGCGCGGCGAGCGCATGCGAGGCGAAGGAGGGACGCGGAGATGACAGTCAGAGCCAGGGGGCGATCTGAGGGACCTTCGCCACTCGCCCCGGATGAGTTCATCGCCGAACTGTGGGAGTACGCGCACGATGTGGAGATGGAGCAGCACCCGTGGTTCGCAGGGATCATTCAGCGCCGCTGGACCCGGGAACAGATCATCCTGGGTGAGATCCAGCACTACCTGCGGGTGCGCACCAACACCGTCTTCTTCGGCTACATGATGATCAACGCCGCCGCCGCGAACCAGTACGATGTGTTGGACGTCGTACTGGACAACGTGCGCGAGGAAATCATGGGGGAGCGAAGCCACGCCGATGTCATGTTCCAGTTCCTGGAGGAGGCCGGGATCTCCCGCGAGGAGGCGGACACCGCCGAGCCCACCCCGGGAACCATGGCGGCGATCGAGATGATCGTCGGAGGGTGCCAGCGCCGGTCGGCGCTGGAGGGGATGGCGATCGTCAGCTTCGCAGAAAGCCAGCATGGGGGGCCTGACGGGGTCGCCGCCAAGGTCTATCGGGAGCTGACGAGCTACTACGGATTTTCAGCGCGTGCCGCCGAGACCTACCAGTTGCATGCTGTCGAAGACGTGGGGCACGGGTCAAGCCAGATCGACGCCATCCGCCGCTACGCCACCGACCTGGAGACTCAGGAGCGCGTCCGGCGCGCGGTGCAGTTAGGTGTGACCGCCTTCACGCTGGAGTGGGACGGTCACGTCCAGGCGATCACCGGCCGGCGCGAGTTCTGGAGCGGGACGCGGCCGCTACGGCTGCGTCAGCCGGAGGTACGGCTGCCGGAGGAGCGCCGGTAAGGTTCTAGGTCGGCCAATCGTCCGGAAACTGCCGCCTCCACTCCTGGTACTCGGGGGTGTCGGCGAACTCCCGGCGTACACGGTCCAGCGTGTCGAGGAGTTCCTGGAGATCTATCTCAAGCGTGTTCGAGACCATACCCGTGGTCTCTTCGAAGCTCCCGCTTCACCGGCGGAATCAGCCCTGCATCCGCTCCAGGAGGTAGCGGTCACCTTCACTCATGGACATGCACGCGCCTCCAATCTCGATATCACCGGGAGACTCTCGCCCATACCACCTTACCAGAGATTCCACCAGACTCTCACCCTGACGTCGTCGTAGGATGCGCGGTCACCACCTCGATCGTGGCCTGTGGTCCACCCTCATCATCGAACGCCACACGTAAGCGAGCGAACACCCTCCAGGGTTCTTCCAGGGAGAGGACGCGCAGGATAATGAAAGCGTTCACTACGACGGATCCTGGCGGCTCGCGGCATTCGACCGGCAGTTCCAGCCGCGCACTCTCTCGCTCTGACAGCATTGGCGCCGGTACCAGCTCCTGCTCCTCGGTGCGAAAGCGGTCATGCGGAAGTCGCGCCGCCAGGATCCGGAGGGGCTGCTGACCCAGGTTCTCAATGCGCCAGGTCACGAGCCAGCGACCAGGCACCTGCGCGGTACGTCGGGAGACCTGCTCAATGAACACCCGTGGGCTGACGCGGGCTCGTTGCGGCACCTTGCGGTCAGTTTCCCGGCGGAGCTGGAAATTCCCTCCGCTCACGTCTGTGAGGTTCCATTACACTCATGAGTACCGTGAAGTTCGGCGCGCACGTCTCGATTAGCGGCCACATCCACCTGGCGATCGACCGGGCGACGGCGATCGGCTGCGAGTGCCTGCAGATCTTCGTCGGCAACCCCCGACAGTGGCGGCGGATTGAGTACGCGGAGGACGACATCGCGCTCTTCCGGGAGAAGCGCGCCCGCGCCCGCCTCGACCCGCTGGTGGCGCACGCCGCCTACCTGATCAACCTGGCCAGCCCCGACGACGAATTCTATGCCCGGTCGGTCGCGTCGCTCATCGCAAGTGTCGAGGGGATCCACCTTTTGGGCGGGCTCGGCGTCATCACGCACATCGGCAGCCGGATGGGCCTCCCCTGGAAGGAGGCGGCCGCCCGCGTGGTGGCGGGCCTGCGTGTGGTGCTCGACGCAACCGAGGGAGCGATGGTGATTCTGGAGAACACCGCTGGAGCTGGCTGCGCGATCGGCAGCACGTTCGAGGAACTCGCGGCAATCCTGGACGCGCTTGAGTGGCATCCGAGGCTTGGCGTCTGCCTGGACACCGCCCACCTCTTCGCGGCGGGATTCGATGTGCGCACCGCCGACGGTGTCGCCCGGATGCTGCGGGCCTTTGACCGGACCGTCGGCCTGCGCTATCTGCACGCCTTTCATCTGAACGACTCGAAGCCGGGCCTGGGCACGCACCTCGACCGGCACGAGAACATCGGCCAGGGACAGATCGGGACGAAAGGCTTCCGCGCGTTGATCCACCATCGGGCTGTCCAGCGCCTCCCCGGGTTTATCGAGACGCCGGGATTCGACCAGCAGGGGCCGGACCGCAAGAATCTCGATGTGTTGAAGCGGTTGCGCCGGTTGGGCCCTTCGAGGAGGCAGCGGTGAGATACGAGGAACGCTGGCGCCTGGCACGGTCCCGCCATGAAAAGCTGGACGGCGAGAGGGCTCACATCTATAGGCTCCCTCGAGGACCGAGCCGCATTTCGCCCAGGTGGAAGCTTCCCAGTCGAGGTTGTCGTGCCGCGAGGTACTTCTGCAGGGCTTCCAGCACCAACGCGTTTTTCGGGCGCCCCGTTCTCTGGCTCTCCACCTTCAGCCTTTCCAGAAGGTGCGCCTTCTCTTTGGGCACATAGATATTCAGCTGCATCCCGGTACCCTCAAAGAGGATTCGACGTGTAGGATACGGTTCAAGCGGGCTTTTCCATGAGGTTACGTGGGGACTTCTGCCGAAGCAATCTTGAAGAACAGACTCTCCAGGAGCAAACGCGGCTGCACGTTCCGATCGAGGGAATCCCGGGCAGCGTCCACCGCCTCGATCCGGCGGCGGAGGGCCTCCCAGGAGAGCTCGCCCGCCCAGCGCGCGATCTCCTCTCGCCGGTCGAGGTTGATGACGAGAGCCGGATCCTGCGTCTCCTTCCACACCGCGAGATCGCGGTACCAGAACGCGGCCATCTCCAGCAGGGCCACCAGGCGCTCCTGAAGCCGCTCCTTCTTCTTTGTCAGCTCCTCCGCCGCGTCCAGTCTGACCAGCGGGTCCGCCGTCTCCAACCGCGCCAGCAACGTCAAGAACTGATCTCGCGCCTCGAGCAGTTCATCTGAGCGCGCCCACGCGAACGCCTGCCCGATCCGTCCCGCCGAGAGCGCGGCCAGGAACCGGGCACGCTCAGGCGCCACGCCCTCCCGCTCGACAAGCGCCCGCTCAATCTCAGACGTGGGGATGAGCGAGCAGCGCACGAATTGACAGCGCGAGGTAAGCGTCGCCGGGAGCGGCACCGTGGATTCCGCGATGAGAATAATGATGACGTTGGGCGGTGGCTCCTCGAGTACTTTCAGCAAACTGTTGGCCGCCCCGGGGCTGAGGAGTTCTGCGTCCGCGATGATGTAGACCTTCGTCCGGCCCTCGTACGGCGCGAAGTACGCATCCTGGCGGAGCGCCCGAATCTGATCGATGGGGATCTCCTTGCCCCGGTACTCTTTGGGAGGCGGCACCAGGAAGCGGTCGGCGGCGATGTCGATGACGCGGATATCGGGGTGGATGCCCTCCGCGCCCCGCCGGCAGTGGCGGCACACTCCGCAGGCGTCTCCGTCCGCCGCGCGCTCACAGTTCAGCAGTTGAGCAAAGGCCAGAGCCAGCGACCGCCGGCCGGTACCCGGCGCCCCGACAAACAGATAGGCGTGCGCGGGGCGAGATTGTCGCACAGCCGCGCGCAACAGCTGGATGGCGTGGTGTTGATCGACGATGTCGCGGAAGGGCATCGGATGAGCCGGACTAGACCCGCTCCATCCGATCGACGGTGAGGACGAAAACGATCGCGCCCCCGACCTCCACCTTCACCGGGTAGGTGACGTAGGAATCCACCGGCTCGACCATGGGGGGCATCGGGGTCAACAACTGCTCACGGCGATGGCAGATCTGCTGGATCATGCCCAGGACCTCGTCCACCTGCCCATCCTGGACGCCGAGCATGATCGTGGCGTTCCCCTCCCGGAGGAATCCGCCCGTGCTGGCGAGCACGGTGGCCTGGAACTCCGCGCCGGTGAGGGCCTCGATCAGCCTGCGCCCGTCCTTCTCCTGGACCACGGCCAGCACCAGTTTGATCGGCGCCGCCCTCCCTACTCTGGCGACTCGGGCGTCATCTTCCGGCCTGCGAGGAGTCCTTGAACCGCCTCGATCACGCGGCGATACACGCGCTCAACGTCGCCCTGCGCATCGATGACGACAATTCGCTGGGGCGATTCGCGCGCCAGTTGGAGGAATCCTGCACGCACGCGCTCGTAGAAGGCGAGCGTCTCCTGCTCCAGCCGATCGCCGCGCCCCGCCACCCCCTCCTTGCCCCCGGCCGTCCGCGCCCGCTGGAGGCCGACGGCGGGATCGATATCCAGGAGAAGGGTCAGATCCGGCACGAGGCCTCCGGTGACCACCTCGTTCACCCGGCGCACGAGCGCCACGTCGATGCCGCGGCCGTATCCCTGATAGGCGAGCGACGCGTCGACGTACCGTTCGGAGAGGACGGTCACCCCCTTGGCCAGCGCGGGTTCGACGACCTCGCGAACGAACAGCGCCCGAGAGGCCGCAAAGAGGAGCATCTCGGTGACCGGCGCCATCTCCCGATGGGTCTCATCGAGCAGGAGTTGCCGAATGCGCTCGCCGATCGCGGTGCCGCCCGGTTCCCGCGTAGAGACCACGGAGAGACCTGCCCGGCGCAGGTACTCCACCAGCCGCGTGCCCTGGGTGGTCTTGCCCGCGCCGTCGGGACCTTCCAGCGTGAGAAAGAGACCCCGCACGTGCTATTTCGGGAAGATCACGACGCGGCGCAGGGGTTCTTCTCCCCGGCTCTCTGAGGCGAGCCCGTAGCGCTGGATCAACTGGTGCTGCAGGCGGCGGACGTAGGAGTTCTGCGGCGCGAGTTCGACGGGCTGCGCCGACTCGAAGACTTCGGCGATGGCCTCCTCGACCTCGCGCAGCGCGGACACTTCCTCTCCCAGATACTCATCGACGTCGAAGACCTCGCGGAGAAACGCCTGGATCTGCGCGACGGTGTTGCTCTTGATCACGTGCAGGGGAATCCCCCTGGCCTGGACATCCGTGAGTTTCTTCGGCTGGCGCTTCTCCTGGGAGCGAATCGACAGCACGACGTCCGCCTCGGAGAGCGCGTCGGTGATATACGCCGGCACCCGCAGTTCGCGGATGGCCCGCTCCAGGCGGTTCCGGCTGACCGCGTACGGGTAGATCCGCAGGATGCGCTTGCCCGGGCGCCCATCCTCCGCCGGGGCGGCGGGCGCGAACGGCCCCTGCGCCGTCCACGTCTCCACTTTGACCGGGGCCTGCGTGATCTCCACATCGCCCTCATCCGTCCGGACCCGCAGTTCCGGACGCGGCAGGGCGCCGCGCAGGAACCGATCCACGATGGCAGCCACGTCATGGTGCACGGCCAGGCGGTCCTTCTCCTGGATCTCGATGACCACGTCGAAGGTGGGGGGCGCCTTGCGCTCCAGCACCGTCTTCTGGGTGCCGCGCCGCCGCGCTTCTTCGTCGGAGAGCGTCACCGCCTGAATCCCGCCGATGAGATCGGCGAGGGTAGGGTTCTTCAGCAGGTTGTCCAGGGTGTTCCCGTGGGCGGTGGCGATCAACTGGACGCCCCGCTCGGCGATCGTCCGCGCCGCCAGCGCCTCGGCCTCCGTCCCGATCTCGTCGATGACGATAACCTCGGGCATGTGGTTCTCCACCGCCTCGATCATCACCGCGTGCTGGAGGTCCGGCTGCGGGACCTGCATCCGCCGCGCGCCGCCGATCCCCGGGTGCGGAATGTCGCCGTCCCCGGCGATCTCATTGGAGGTGTCCACGATGACGACGCGTTTTTTCAGTTCGTCGGCCAGCACGCGGGCCGCTTCCCGCAGCAAGGTGGTCTTGCCGACCCCGGGACGGCCCAGGAGGAGGGTGGACGTACCCTCCTCGATCACGTCACGCACGATGTCCACCGTGCCGAAGACGGCGCGGCCGACCCGGCAGGTCAGCCCGATGACCTCGCCCTGGCGATTGCGGATGGCACTGATCCGGTGCAGGGTGCGCTCGATGCCGGCGCGGTTGTCCTTGCCGAACGCGCCGACACGGCCGGTGACGTGCTTGAGGTCCTCCCGGCCGGTGTGGCTGCCGCCGAGATAGACGACCGCGCCGGGGAAGCGCGCCTCAGGGAGGCGGCCTAGATCGAGGACTACCTCGAGGAGCCGATCCAGGGTCTCCTGCCGCTCCAGCGCCGAGCGGATGGCGGGAGGGAGGACCTCCAGCAGCAGGTCAAGGTCGTCGGTGATCTGGATCTGGGTGCGGGCCAAAGAGGAATCAGACCTCACAATACTCAACCAATTATATGCCCATTTGAAGTCGAAGCAAGGAACGGAGGCCGGGCGTGCGAAAGGATCATGACATGGCCGGGCTGCACGCGCTGAAAAGAGCTCTCTGGCAACTGGAGTCTCACCTCCTCAGGGGGAGGCTCAGCCTGGCTGTGGGCGTGCGCAACTTCGTCCGCGAGCGGATCACCGTGCAGCGCGCTGAGGAGGAGATCAAACGGCTCCTGGATCGGCGCGATGAGACCTTTCTGGAGTTGGTGCGTACGCG
>JANONS010000145.1:0-3984 GCA_031420915.1 Armatimonadota bacterium | reverse complement strand
ACACCAGCCGGCCGCGCAGGTGCGGCCGGTCCAGGAGCAGGCAGGCCGCCACCTGGGCCATCGCCTCGACGATCAGGACCCCGGGCATCACCGGCTGGCCCGGTACGTGCCCGATGAAGAAGGGTTCATTGATCGTGACGTTCTTGATCCCGACGATGCGCCCCTCGGTCACCTCAAGGATCCGGTCCACCAGCAGGAAGGGATAGCGGTGGGGCAGGATGGCGAGGATCTGCCTGATATCGAGCGCGGGTCCCACCGACATTACCGCTCCCCCCATCGATGTGCGATTTCCCGGGCCAGGGCAACGTGGAGGCTGTGGCCGCCTCGGGTCACGTCGACGTGCCCTCGCGGGCGACCCCCGAGCAGCGCCAGGTCTCCCAGGAGATCCAGGATCTTGTGCCGGGCCGGTTCGTCCGGGAACCGCGGCGGGGTCAGGTAGCCGTCGGGCCCGATGACCAGCACGTTGTCCGGTCCGGCGCCGCGGGCCAGCCCCTGCCGGAGGAGGGCCGGGGCTTCCTCGATGAACCCCCATGTCCGGGCGGGCGCGATCGCCGTGCGGTACGCGCTGGGGATCTCGGCGGATGCGACCTGCCGCCCCAGGGGCGGCGGGAGGTCCACCGTATAGGTGACGCGGAATCCCTCCGCTCGCCGGGTGACGGCACGGCCCTCCCCCAGCACAACCACCGCCTCGCCGAGTTCGATCACCCGGGCGGGCACCTCCTGCTCTGCGATGCCGGCTTCCTCCAGCGCGCGCACGAAGCCCGCAGCGCTCCCATCCAGCGCCGGGAGTTCCGGCCCCTCAAGGTCGACGCGCAGGTTATCGATGCCAAGACCCGCCGCGGCCGACAGGAGATGTTCGACGGTGGCCACGGTCACGCCGTCGCCCAGGGTCACTCCGCGTCTGGTGTCGCGAACCGCCTCCAGGGTGGCAGGAATGGGGGTCTCCGGCCGGTCGCTCCGAAAGAAGACGATGCCGGATCCGGGGGGCGCTCCCTGGATCCAGACGCGAACGGCGAGACCTGTGTGCAGGCCCACGCCCTGCAAGATCAGCGCTCGATTGATGGTGCGCTGTGCGGGCGCGCTTACCATCCCCTCCCTACTCACGCGGCCGCAGAGTCAGCCGGACAGGGTAGTTGGAACCGGCAGCCGGCATCGTCACTACCTGCACCTGCACCGCCTGGCCCGCGGGGATGGTCAGGGTAGCCAGGACCCGCTGGTCGTTCGGGCGGAAACTGACCTCCACCAACCGTCCATCGATGAGAAAGGCGCCGCGCGCCGGACCATTCGCCGCCGTGGCCATGAGCTCCGCGCTCACCTCCCGCGGCAGAGGATTCGTGGCTGTAATCGTCAGGCGGTACACCACCCCGTAATCGCCGTTCAGCGGCTCGCCGGTCCGGATGTCCCGCAGCGTGGCGGCAAATCCCAGATCCGCAATCGTGGCCGCCTGTGTGGGATCGACGGCGCGGGCGATGGTCACGGTCGGGCCTGCAAAGGTCCCTTTGGGATGGAGAGATCCCTCCGGGCTCACGGGGGCGTCCGTGGTGCGGTCGGGCAGCAAGGGAGAGCGGATCTGGACGCGCACCCCCAGCTCTTCCCCCTGGAGGAGGTGAAACTGGAGGATGCCGGAGACGACCTGGTGCGGCGGCATGATCTGCGCGGTGAAGGCAAAACTGGACCGCGGGGCGATCTCGAGCACGTAGCCTCGGCCGGCGACCAAGTTCTGGAGGAACCGGGTGGTCGCGGCGTGCCCGACATAGAGCGTATCGGGCGATGGGCCGGCCAGGCCAGTGATTAGCAGCAATTGCGCGGTGCGGGCGGAGCGGTTGGTCAACACAATGGAGAGGATCCAGCTCTGGTCGGGCGTCCCGTTCTTGTGATGGTAGAGGAGGCGAATGGGAAGGCGGGCGTCAACCTCCTCGCTGAACAGCAGCCCGTCCGCCACGACGGCCTCCGGGCGGTTGCTCACGAGGAGGAGGGACGGGTCGATCACCTCCACCGTCTGGCGGAGCACGGTCACGCGGACGGTTCCCTCGACCGGGACGCCGGACGGGCTGCGCACCCGGACAGGGACCGTCAGCACCAGCGACTCCGCCCCCGACGCGGACTCGTCGAACGCGGGGAACGGACCCATCACCACCGACGCGCCGGGCTCCCGCACCACCGCCTGGTCGATCCGGCGCTCCACCGCCTCACGGATGACCGCGGGACTGCGCAGATCCCCCGTCACGCTGACCGTCACGGCTTCGGGGATCACCCCCGCCGCCTGACGCACCACGACCTGGAGGGCGGCCTGCCCGGCGCCCACGGTGATGGGAACGGTGGTGGAGCCCAGGCCCCGCGCCTCGACGGACACAGAGCCATCGACCGCCCTGGCGACCGCCACCCGCTCGTCGTGGGGCCCGATCACGACGGGCGCGGCATAGAAGGCGGTGACCGCCACCGTTTCCGTCTGGCCGGGGATGAGGAGGAGGAGGTCCCGGGTCAGGGTGACCGCTTGGCGCGAGAGCGCCTCCCGCAGCCGCGCGGCCCAGGCGGAGGCCAGCGCTCGGGGGCGGGTCCGGTTCAACCGCGCCTCTGCCGCATCGACGGTTGTGACGTGACGCCTGTTGAGCAGGAGGTCGCTCGCATTCCGCCGGTGGGCGAGGGTGACGACGAATGCGCCCCGTGACAGGGTGACGATCTCGGTCAGGCGGCGGGCGACCTCGGTGGCACGCTCCTCCGCGCGCGGGCCGCGCAGTCGAAGGACGGCCATGCCCTGCACCACCACCTCCGCCGCGCGCGCTTCCACGCGCGGGATCGCCACGCGGACCGGCGAACCCCCTGCCCCAGGAGCGGCAGGGAGGGCGATCGTGCAGAGACAGGTGAGCAGCGCGGTGAGGGCGCGTCGCATGACGGGATTACCGTTTCGGTGAGCGCCTGCGCCGGGCGGCCAGTTCTCCCTTGCGGCGGGCAGCCAGCTCCGCCGTCCGGCGCTGCAACGCCGTGACGGTGTCGATGAGGTGCGGCAGCCGGCGGAGGAGGGCCTGCTGCCGCAACTCCTCCCGGTGGGGTTGGGCGGGGAAGCCCGAGACGGTCTCGTGGGGAGCCACGTCTTTGGTCGGCACCGCACGCGCGAGAAGAGTGGCTCCCTCCCCGATATGTATGTGATCGGGAACGCCCACATGCCCGGCCAGCACCGCACCGTCGCCGATGGTGACGCTCCCCGCCACGCCCACCTGTCCGACGATCAATACACCGCGGCCGATCCGGACGTTGTGCGCAATCTGCACCAGGTTGTCGATCTTCGTGAACCGTCCCACCCGAGTCTCTCCCAGCGTACCCCGATCGATCGTCGTGTTCGCGCCGATCTCGACATCGTCCTCGATGACCACCCGGCCGAGGTGCGGGATCTTGACGGGTCCGTGCTCGTCCCGCGCATAGCCAAAGCCATCGCTCCCCAGGACGGCGCCGGCGTGGATGATCACCCGGTCCCCGACGACCGTCCGTTCCAGGATCGTCACCTGGGGGTAGATCAGACAGTCTGCGCCGATGACCGCATCCGCCCCAACCACCGTTCCGGCCCGCACGGCCGTCCGCGTACCGACCCGCACCCGGTCGCCCAAGACGACGTGGGGGCCCAAGGCGACATCCGGACCGAGCGCGACATCCGCGCCCACCACCGCGGTCGGGTGGATTCCCGCGGCACGGGCAGGCGGCGGGGCGAAGTGGTCCAGGAGCCGGGCGAAGGCGAGCCGGACGTTCGCCGCGCGGATGGCAGGTTTGCGGCGCGGTTCCAACGTGTCCGGGATCAGGAGCGCCGAGGCGCCGCTGGCCTCCGCCGCGCTCAACGTCCGGGCGTCGACCGCGAGGACGATCATTCCTGGCCCGGCGGTCTGAATCTCCCCCACGGTCGTGATCTCGACCTGGGGGTTCCCGTGTACCTGCCCGCCCAGTCGCGCCGCGAGCTCGCTGAGTGTCACCCAGATGCTCCAGTCACCGGAGCCT
>JANONS010000144.1:0-2854 GCA_031420915.1 Armatimonadota bacterium | reverse complement strand
AACGGGTCGGCGACACGCTGGTGGTCAACTGCACGATGGGCGACGGGAAGACCGGCGGGGCCCTCATCGAGGTGACACCCGCCGGCGTGACGGCGCACCTACTGTAACCCCCGCCCCCATCCGCCTCCCAGCGGCCGGCGTGCGCTTCCCGCCCCCTCTTTCCGGCTTGTTGCGTGTCACGGTGAGCCTGCGGAGACCCCCTTATGGGACCATGGCCTCAGATTCCCCGGTGAGGTCATGGTCATGGTTCGCTCCGCGGTCGACGAGACCGCCCCAGCTGTCGACGCTTCTGTGGTCGACAGGATCGGCTCAACGGTTGATCCCACCCCGGACGGAAAGATCCGCCCGGCCGAGAAGGTTGCCCCTGCGGTCGACGGGTTGCTGCCACTGGTCCGGGCGATCGCCAGGGCGGTGAGTCACGGCCTGCCGCCGGTCGTCGAGCTGGAGGACCTCGTGCACGACGGGGTGGTGGGTCTGCTCGAGTCGGCCCGCCGATTCGACCCTTCGCGGGGGGTGGACTTTCGCACCTACGCAAGCTACCGCATCCGGGGAGCGATTCTCGATGGGCTGCGGGCGAGGGATCCTTTGCCGCGGAGCCTGCGCCGGGCGCTGAGGCTCGCGGACCAGGCCGCCGTCCCCAGGCCAGCATTATTCGATGGCGCGCCCTTGCCACGCGCGCCGGTCGTGACGCAATTGCTCAGCCTCGAGGAGGCGGGTCCCGTTCCCGAGGTCGGGCTCGAGCCTGAGGAGCGGGTGCTGGCCGTTGAACTCCTGGAGGAGCTGCGGCGGGCGGTGGCGGCCTTGCCCTCGCGGGACCGTGAGGTGCTCTATCTCCGATTCACCCGGCAGTGGCGGCTGCGGGAGGTGGCCACCCACTATGGAATCTCGATCACGCGCGTGGCCGAACTGCAGGAGCGGGCGATCCGCCGCCTGCGGGTGGCCCTCGACGTCCCCTATCCTGCGAGGCTGTCCCCAAATGGGAGGCCGCGGCGGAGCCGGAGCCGGTAGGTGTGCCCGAGCCTCCGCCTGGCGCGGCTGTCGGCCCTGGAAGAGCAGATCCGACCGCACTTTCTCTTCAATGCCCTCACCACGATCCAGGCCTGTGTGCGTGCGCGTCCCGCGCTCGCTGAGGAACTGATCGGCAGCCTTGCGCACTACGTCCACACGGCGCTGAGCCGCGGCGCGGGGTTCGTGTGTGTGGCGCAGGAACTCACACTGGTGCAGGTCTACCTGGGGCTGGAGCGTGTGCGGTTAGGGATGCGGCTGCGGACCCTCCTGGACGTCGATCCGGCGGCGCTCGGTCTGCGGATGCCGTCGCTGGTCCTGCAGCCGCTTGTGGAGAACGCGGTGGTGCACGCGGCATCGTGCCGGCCCGAAGGGGCGACGCTGCGGCTGGCGGCCCGCGTGGATCCCCGCCGGCGCCGGCTGCTCCTGTTGGTCGCCGACGACGGGCCCGGGTTCGATCGGCGCGTGGCGCGTCCGCACGGAGATCGCGAGGGGCACCTGGGGCTGCGCAACGTAGCGCTCCGCCTGGAGGCGATCTACGGAGGTCACGCGCGCCTCCGTCTGCTGCGGCGGAGCGGTGGAGGAACGATCGCGGCTGTGGTACTGCCGGCGGGTCCGCTGGTCCGGGAACGCCGGATTCGCTAGATGGTTCGCGCACTCGTCGTCGATGATGAACCCGCGGCGCGCCGCCGGCTGACCCTCCTGCTCGAGGAGCTGGGGGCGTCGGTGGCGGGGGAGGCGGCGACGGCGGCTGACGCGCTGCGGATGATGGACCGCAATCCGATCGACGCGGCGTTTCTGGATATCCGTCTCCCACAGGTTGACGGTCTCGCGCTCGGCGACCGGTTGTTCCGCCGCGGGGTGCCCGTCGTCTTTGTCACGGGGTTTATGGACTACGCGCTTCCGGCGTTTGACGTGGGCGCGGTGGACTACCTGATGAAGCCGGTGAGCCGCGACCGACTGGGGCGGGCGCTGGCTCGCATCCAGACCGCGCGACTCGATCGGGGCCCGGGTGCGGTAGACCGCCTGTGTCTCCGGGACGGCGAGGACCGCGTGCTCCTGCCGGTGCGGGGACTGGTGTACGCCCGGCGCGATGGAGACGTGACCACGGTGGAACTCGATCAGCAGGCCCTCAAGGTCCGCGAGACGCTCGATCGGCTGGAGGCGATGCTCGCGCCTCACGGGTTCTTTCGCTGCCACCGCGCCTACCTGGTGAATCTCCGCCGCATCCGGCGCATCGTTCCCTGGTCCCGCGACGCGCAGAGCCTCCTGCTCGACGATCCGAAGGAAACCCTGATCCCCCTGGCCAAATCCCGCATCCAGGGGTTGCGGTCACTGCTTCTCTGGCCGTAACCTCGGCGCACCTGTCTGGAGACGGGCGTATGGATCTGGGATTGCGGGAACGTGTGGCCCTGGTGACCGGCGCCAGCCGTGGGCTGGGGAAGGCGGTTGCCGCCGCGCTGGCCGTGGAAGGGGCGCGGGTGGCAATCTGCGCCCGGAACGCCGAGACGCTGGCCGCGGTCGTGCGGGAGATCGAAGCCGCTGGCGGAACCGCGCTGGGGGTCGTGGGGGATGTCTCGCGTGCCGACGATGTGCAGCGCGTCGTGGACGCCACCCTCCGGCACTTCGGCGCGATCGATATTCTGATCGCCAACGCGGGAGGCCCCCGCGCGGGAACGTTTCTGGAGACAGACGAACCTGGATGGCAGGAGGCGGTGGCCCTCAACCTGATGAGTACAGTGCGCCTGAGCCGGGCGGTCATCCCTGGTATGCGCCAGCGCCGCTGGGGACGCATTATCGCCATCACCTCGTATGTCATGAAGCAGCCTCTCGACGGCCTGGTGCTCTC
>JANONS010000143.1:0-2295 GCA_031420915.1 Armatimonadota bacterium | reverse complement strand
GGATTCAGGTGCTGCAGGGCGCCCTGCTCCACCTCATCACGGTGACGGCGGAGACGTCGATCCTCCGCAGAGAGATCGCCACGGGCGCTGGAGGATCCGTGAACATCCGCGAGTTGCGTCCCGGCGATCAGGTGACGGTGGTGGCCAACGCCCGATTGGAAGCGTCAACCATCCGCGCCGCCTACCGCCAGGTCCGAGGTATCGTTAACCTGATCACGCTGCGCACGATCGCCCTGCAGGACGGCTCCTCCTATCCCCTCCACCTCGACCTCCTCGTCTCCGGCCGGGTCCGGACGCGGGACGAAATCCGCTTGGGGATGGCGGTGGTCCTCCGGCTCAACCCGGTGACCGGGATCGTCTGGGAAGTCACGGTGGAGTAGAGCCCCTTCCGCGGGATCGCTCGTCACGTCTCTGCAAAGGCCTCGATGATCCGCGCCATCATGTAGACCGTCTCCTCGAAGTCGGCCAGCCGGATGTGCTCATTCGGCGCATGGCCCCGGCTGCCCCAGTAGCCTCCGCCCAGACTCACGATCGGCACGCCGAGCGTGGTCCCCACCGGGTACATCGGGCCGGTACCAGCGGTGGTCGGCTTGAGGCTGACCTCGCGGCCGGTCGCCTCACCCGCGACCTTGGCCACCATCTGGATGAAGGGGTCATTGATGTTGGAGCGATAGGGACGCTCACCGCCCAGCAGCCGGAGGGTGATGTCCCCGAATCCCTGCCCGGCGAAGTGGCGGCGCACCAGAGCGGCGATCTCCTCCGGATCCTGGTCCGGCACCAGCCGGAAGTCCACCTTGGCCGCCGCGCGCCGCGGGAGGACCGTCTTGCTCCCCGGCCCCGTATAGCCGCTGATGAATCCACAGATTGTGCACGTCGGCGCGAAATAGAAATCGTACTGCGCCGCGTCGCCGGTCTTCCCCGCGATGAAGGTTGTCACCCCGTAGTCGGCCTTCCGCTCCTCCTCGTCAAAGGGCAGCGCGCGCACGATATCGCGTTCCTGTGGGGTGGGCGGGCGGACGCGATCGTAGAAGCCGGGGACGCGGATGCGCCCGGTCGCCGGATCCTTCAGCGTCCCGAGCGCCCACACCATCCGCGTGGCCGCCCCCTCGACGATCGCGCCGATGGAGGAGTGCAGGTCACGCGCCGTGGCCTCCAGGCTGAGATCCAGGTAGCAGATCCCCTTGACCCCCGCCACCAGGCTCAGCCGCTCCTTCATGTCACGCTCACCGAACTCCCAGATGCAGGCGTCCCCGGCGAGCGCGGCGGTGTTCTCCTCCACATAGTGGGTGAAGTGGACGCTGCCGATCTCCTCCTCCCCTTCGAGGATGAACTTCACCCGGCAGGGCAGACCACCGCGGACCGCCTGCAGGGTCCGCACCGCGCTCAGGCGGGAGATGAGGTCGCCTTTGTTATCCGCAACGCCCCGAGCATACAGCCGGCCATCGCGGGTCGCCGGCTCAAAGGGAGGTGTCGTCCACTCATCGAGCGGGTCCGGCGGCTGCACATCGTAGTGGTTGTAGAAGAGCAGCGTACGATCTCCCTCCCCCGGGAATTCCGCGATGATCAGCGGCGCCGCCCCGGCGGTGCGGATCACCTGCACCTCGGCCCCCGCCTTCCCGAACAGCTCCGCGACCAGCGCCGCGCACTCGGGGATTCCCTCGCCGGAGGCTGCGACGCTGGGCTGGCGCAACACCCGATGCAGGTCACGGAGAAAGTCCTCCAACCGGTCATGCACATGGGCCTTGAGGGGGTCCAACCGGCACACCTCCCTGATCGTGTGGGCGTAACTGGCTGCTTTGACAGTGTTTCCGCCCGCAGTAGAGTAATCCTTGTGGACGATATCCTGATCCGGCCGATCTCTGACATCGAAACCCTGCGCGTGGTGGAGGGGCTGCAGCAGCGGGTGTGGGGGATGGACGACCGCAACCTCGTCCCCGCCCATCAACTCCTGGCCTCGGTCGCAAGCGGAGGCCTCGTGCTCGGCGCATTCGCCGCCGGGGGAGAGCTGATCGGGTTCTGCTACGGTTTCATCGGCCTGCGCGAGGGACGGCCGCTGCTGCACTCCCAGATGACGGGCGTGGTAGCCGGGTGGCGCGGTCAGGAGGTCGGCTTCCGGCTCAAACAGGCGCAGCGTGAGGCGGCCCTGGCCCGCGGGCTGGACTGGATGGTCTGGACCTTCGATCCCCTGCAGAGCGCGAACGCCCACTTCAACCTGCACAAGCTCGGAGCCCAGGCGAGGCACTATTTCGTCAACTACTACGGGGAGATGACGGACGCATTGAACAGCGGCGTCGA
>JANONS010000142.1:0-6406 GCA_031420915.1 Armatimonadota bacterium | reverse complement strand
CGAGGAATTCGCGCGCGAGGCGTCGCGCTTCATCGCGACCCCGGAAGGGCAGTCGGAGACGCCGGTCAGCAGCCGCCTCACGCGCCGGCTCGTGGCGGGGACGGTGCTCTACGCTCAGATTGTGAAGGATGGCACGGTGCGGTTCGTCGACGCCCGGACGCCCTTCGCCGTTCCCCCGGTCACGCTGACCCGGCCGTTCGTCGTCGAGGAGCGCCGGACGGCAGCGGGCGTCCCCTACCTGGACATCCTCCGCGCGATCCCGGACTACACGCTCGACCGGCAAGCGTATGTGCGCGTCGGCTTCCCTCTGGCGGATGTATACGCGCGCATCCGCCGGGAGACGACGATGATCCTGCTGGCCAGCCTCCTGCTCGTGGCCTCCGGCACGGCCGCGGCGTTCGTGCTCCAGCGGGCGATCCTGGGTCCGGCCGAGCGGATGACCGACGCGATCCGGCACCTCCGCCGGGGAGACTACTCCGCCCGAGTGGAGGCCCAGACCCGCGACGAGTTTCAGCTCCTGGCCGCGGAGTTCAACGCCATGGCGTCGGCCATCCAGTCGCGCGATCGGGAACTGGCCAGCGTGAACGAGGCGCTGCAGAAGGCCAACCGGATCAAGGATGACTTCTCGGCCGCGATGAGCCACGAACTCAAGACACCGCTGCACGCGATCCGGGCCTACGCACAGTTGCTGCTCGAGGAGATCGATGGACCGATCACGCAGGCCCAGCGCAAGGACCTCGACGCGGTGCTGGGGGCGGGGGATCATCTCCTCCACCTGATTGAGGCGATTCTCCGCTACTCGGCGCTGGAGGCGGGGGGAACGCCGCCGCAAATCGGCGAGGTCGATGCGGCAGTGGTGGTTGAACAGGCGCGGCAGAATGTCGAGCACCTGGCGCGCTCGAAGGGGCTGCCGATCGCGACGCATGCCGACGGGAAGGCGACCGTGCGCGCGGACGAGACGATGCTGCGGCAGATCCTCATCAACCTGCTGCACAATGCGATCAAGTACACCGACCAGGGGCAGGTGTCCGTGACGACCTCGGCGGCGGATGGCCAGGTGCTGTTCGCGGTGGCCGACACCGGCCCCGGCATCCCTCCCGGCGACGCGCGCGAGATCTTCGAGCCGTTCCGGCGCGCCGGCGATGCCGCGCGGCGCGAGATCGACGGCATCGGCCTGGGGCTCGCCGTCGTCAAGCGCTACATCGACCTCCACGGCGGGCGCATCTGGTTTGAGAGTGCCCCCGGGCGCGGCACGACCTTCTACTTCACCCTGCCGAAAGGACACGCATAAGGGGCGCGGCGCATGAAGATTCTCGTGGTGGAGGATGACGCGCGCAGCAGGGATCTGCTGGTCAAGTACCTGGGCGCGAAGGGCCATGCCGTCCGGACCGCGGAGGACGGTCGCCGCGCGCTGGAGAGCGTCGTGGCCCAGGACCTTGACCTGGTCCTGCTCGACGTCAACCTGCCGGTGATCGATGGCTGGGGCGTGCTCGCGGCGATGCGGAAGTTCACCCAGGTGCCGGTGATCATGGTGACGGTCCGGAACGCCACCCCGGACAAGGTCGCCGGTCTGAACCTGGGCGCCGACGACTACATCACGAAGCCCTTCGACCTCCCTGAACTCGACGCACGCATCCAGGCGGTGATGCGCCGGTACGAGACCGCCGCCCCGGCCGGGATCCGCACGGGCGAGCTGGTCCTCGATAACGAGCGCAAGGAGGTCCTGGTCCGCGGGCAGCCGGTGGCCCTCTCGCCGCTGGAGTTCGAACTGCTGCGTGTGCTGGCCTCACGGCCCGGGAAGGTCTTCTCCAGCGAGGAGATCCTGGCGGCCGTGTGGCCGGATCGCGAGGGGGCGGCCGCTGAGGACGTGAAGAAGTACATTCACATGCTGCGCGGCAAGATCGAGCGCGACCCCGCCACCCCCAGGATCATCGTCACGGCGCGTGGGTTCGGCTACCGGTTCGAGCCTCCGCCGGCGGAGCAGTAGGACAGGGCGCATCCGCGATGCCTCTCCGTGTGCTTGCCGCACCGAGAGTTTTGCCTTATGATCGAGCTTAAGGTGATCCGTATGCGATACGTACCGGTCGAACAGGCGAGAAAACGGTTGGGCAGTCTGGTCCGGGACGTCTCTTCCGGCGAGCCGGTCGTCATCGGCCGCAGGGGGACCGAACAGGCCATCCTGATCTCCGGGGAAGAGTACGAGCGGCTGCGGCGTGTCGAAGAGGAGGCCGCGCAGGCGCGGTTTAAGGCCGCGCTCGAGGCGATTGCCGCTGAGGTGCGCAGGGAGCGACTGCCCCAGAGGATCGTGGAGGAGGCCGTCCGTGCGGTCAGGCGGCGGTGAGGCTGGTCCTGGATACGAACACCCTGGTCTCGGGGATCGGCTGGGATGGACCGCCGAGGCAGATCCTTGTCGCGCTGCGAGAAGCCAGGCACAGCCTGATGATCTCTACCGCCCTGCTCGCGGAGCTGACGAGGGTTCTCCGATATCCGAAACTGCGGTCCATCGCTGCCCATCCCCTCCTGCCGGTGGTGCTGGCGTGGCTCTACCAGCCGGAGCACCTCGTCGTCTCCGAGGAACGCATCACGATCGTCCGACGTGACCCCGCAGATAACCTGGTGCTGGAGGCCGCCGTCGCCGGTAACGCGGACGCCATTGTTTCCGGAGACAGCGACCTCTTGAGGCTCAGGGTCTTCCGGGGAATTCAGATTTTGAGAGCCCGTGAGTTCGCCGCCAAATACCTCTAACGTCACCCCCCAGCGGTCCTGGAGGGCGGCCGTCCTGATCCCTCTCGCGGCGCTATCCTTGAAGGCTCCCGAGATCCAGCTGCAACCGGTGGTGACGGGTCTGTCCGCGCCGGTCTACGTCACGCATGCCGGCGACCGCTCGGGGCGGCTCTTCGTGGTGGAACAGGCCGGGACGATCCGGATCATCCATAACGGGAGGCTGCTGCCCACGCCCTTCCTCGATATCCGCAGCCGCGTCATCAGCGGCGGCGAACTCGGCCTGCTGAGTGTCGCGTTTCACCCCCGGTATGCCAGCAACGGCCGGTTCTTCGTCAACTACACGGCAAACGGGACGAGGCTCCGCACGGTCATTGCCGAGTACCGCGTCTCCGCCGCCGACGCCAACGTCGCCGACCCGACCGAGCGGGTGATCCTGGAGATCGCGCAGCCCTTCCGGAACCACAATGGCGGTCTCAACCTGTTCGGCCCGGACGGGATGCTCTACATTGGCATGGGCGACGGCGGTTCCGCGGGGGATCCGTTCAACAACGGGCAGCGGCTGGATACGCTGCTCGGCAAGCTCCTGCGCATCGATGTGGACGGCGAATCACCGTACCGCGTCCCCCGGGACAACCCCTTCGTCGGACGCCGCGGGGCGCGGGGCGAGATCTGGGCCTACGGCCTGCGCAATCCGTGGCGCTTCTCCTTCGACCGTGCCACGGGGCGGCTCTTGCTGGCCGACGTGGGACAGCACAAGTGGGAGGAGATTCATCTCATCGAGAAGGGCCAGAACTATGGCTGGAACATCATGGAGGGCTGGCACTGTTTCAACCCGCCGACGGGCTGCCGCAAAGCCGGCCTGCGATTGCCCATCGCCGAGTACGACCATGCTCAGGGCTGCTCCATCACCGGGGGGTACGTGTACCGGGGCAGTCGCCTGCCGGATCTCCGTGGCCGCTATCTCTTTGGTGACTATTGCAGCGGACGGCTCTGGGTGCTCACGGAGGGACGAGGGAGCCGCTGGAGGATGACACAGCTGCTCTCGACCGGGCTCCAGATCAGTTCCTTCGGTGAGGACCAGGAGGGTGAGCTCTACGTCGTGGATCACCGCGGCGGGATCTATCGGATCGGCCCGAGGTGACCGGGCAGAGGGTCGGTGAGGTCGCCGGTGAATCTTCCTTTCAGGGGGGGTGAGTCACATGCGAGCGATCACGGTGGGCGTGATCCTGGTTGCGACACTGCTGGCAGGCACGCCGGGGTACGGCCAGCCCGCCTATTACGCGGGCAAGAGTATTGAGGTCATTGTCCCCAGTGCCGTGGGGGGCGCGACCGACATTCTCAATCGGTTCCTCGTGCCTTTTCTCGAGAAGCACGTTGCGGGCACCCCGACGATTCGCATCCGCAACATGCCCGGGGGCGGGACGCTTTTGGGGATGAACTGGTTCGCGGCCAACGCCAAGCCCGACGGGATGACGTTGCTGGCGAGTACCGTCTCGTCCAAGGTCGCGTACATGCTCGAGAATCCTGTGGTGCGCTACGACTTCCGCAAACTGCGGCTGGTGGCTATCAACGGCAGCGGCGCCGTGTTCTACGCGTCGTCGCGCACCGGCATCCGCCGGGCCGCCGACCTCCCCAAGGCACAGGGTCTGCTCTTCGGCAGCAACACGCCCCCCGGTGTGGAACTGCCCGCGCTGCTGGCCTTCGAACTGTTGGGCGCCAACCCGCGGGTGATCTTCGGGTTCGAGTCGCGGGGGCCGATCCGGCTAGCGTTCGAGCGTGGGGAACTGAACATCGACTTCCAGGCGACGTTCGTGTACAACTCGCAGGTGCAGCCGCTGGTCCAGGAGGGAAAAGTCGTGCCGTTGATGACGCTGGGGGTCATCAACGAGAAGGGCGAGATCGTACGGGACCCCGCGGTGCCGGACCTGCCGACGGTGTACGAGGTGTACCAGCAGGTCTTCGGACGTAAGCCGGATGGGCTGCTGCGGTGGAAGGCGGTCCGGGCGCTGGTGGCGGCCAGCTGGACGTACGGGCGGGGGCTGTGGGTGCCGGAGGGGACGCCGCCGGAGGCGCTGCGGGCGCTGCACGAGGCGATCGACCGGATGAACCGGGACCGGGAGTTCCAGGCCCAGGCGCAAAAACTGATGGAGGGGTACCCGCTGCTGCGCGGAGACACGGTGGAGCGGGCAGTCCACCGGTCTCTGGGCGTCACCACGGACGTGACCAAATTCATCAAAGAGTTGATCCAACAGAAGTACGGGCAGTCGATCTAGCCGCCGGGATGCCGGCGGTGGGTGGCGCCCGTGCTTGACGCCGCGCTCAGGGCGCTCGCCATCTTCGCCGATCCCGAGCGCCTGGCGCTCCTCCTGGTGGGGGTGCTCGCGGGGCTGTTCGTGGGTATCATCCCCGGCATGGGCGGGATCGTCGCGGTCTCGCTCGTCCTCCCCTACATCATCCGCCTCGACGCCATC
Organism: Armatimonadota bacterium; assembly: GCA_031420915.1. Taxonomy (GTDB): domain Bacteria; phylum Sysuimicrobiota; class Sysuimicrobiia; order Sysuimicrobiales; family Humicultoraceae; genus JANONS01. The sequence goes on along the minus strand of JANONS010000142.1, from coordinate 1,211 downwards.
TCCGCGGCCGCCATGCTGACGGGCGCGCTGGCCGTCGTCCACACCTCCGATACCATCACCTCGGTGCTCATCGGCGCACCCGGCTCGGCAGCCTCCGCCACGTCGGTGATCGAAGGGCACGCGCTGGCCAGGCAGGGCCAGGCGGCCCGAGCGCTCAGCGCGGCGTTTCTCTCCTCGCTGATCGGCGGGCTGATCGGTGCCCTGGGCCTGACGCTCTCCATTCCCATCGCCAGGCCCCTGGTGCTCGCGCTGGGATCGCCGGAACTCTTTATGCTCACCGCGCTCGGGGTGAGCTACGCGGGGAGCCTGCTGGGGAAGGAGGCCACAAAAGGTCTGGTGGCCGGCCTCCTCGGGATCCTCCTGGGGATGGTGGGTCCCTCCCCCGCCGCGGCGCAGGTGCGGTTCTGGTTCGGGCAGCTCTATCTCATGGACGGGATCCACCTGGTGGTGGTGGCCCTGGGGATTTTCGGTATCGCCGAGGTGATCAACCTGTTGTCTCGCGGGGGCGCGATCGCGGAGCAGACCGCCATGGGCAGGGGATGGGCCCAGGGGCTGCGCGATGTGCTCGAGCACCGATGGCTGGTCCTTCGGGGGGCGCTGATCGGCGTGTGGGCCGGTATCCTGCCGGCCGTCGGGGCCACGGCCGGGACGTGGATGGCCTACGGGCATGTCGTGGCCACGAGCAAAGATCGTTCCCGTTTCGGGAAGGGGGACATTCGCGGGATCATCGCGCCCGAGGCGGCGAACAACGCCGTGGCGGCGGGGGACCTCATCCCCACCCTCCTCTTCTGGGTGCCCGGCAGCGCCTCCGCGGCTCTGCTGGTCGGCTCGCTGCTGCGCTACGGCATCCTGCCCGGTCCTCGTATTATGACCGAGCATCTGGACCTCATCTATGTGATCATCTGGAGCTACGCGCTGGCCAACGTGGTGGGCGCGGGGATCTGCTTTGCGATCAGCCCCGCGCTGGCACGGGTGACGCGCGTGCCCTTCGCCCGCCTGGCCGCCCCCGTGCTCATCGCCATCGCGCTCGGCGCCTTCGAGAGTACCCAGCAGATGGGGGATCTCATCGGGCTGTTCATCCTGGGCCTCGCGGGGTGGGGGATGAGCTGGACGGGATGGCCCAGGGCGCCGCTCCTCATCGGGTTCGTGCTGGCGGGGCCGATGGAACGGTATTTCGTCATCACGCGCAACATTTATGGATGGGCATGGCT
>JANONS010000141.1:0-11522 GCA_031420915.1 Armatimonadota bacterium | reverse complement strand
TTTCCTTGGTGGACGCGCCGCGGACCGATGGCCGTGGGGGGTGGTGAGAAGCGGTCTGGGGTTTCGCGCGGGGGCGCTGAGCGACCCGAGGCCTGGTGGGGCGCGCCGGGTGCGGGAGGCGCTCGTCCGGGCGGACCTAGGCGCGAGGGCGGGCCCGTTGAGCGCGGCGGCGATCCTGTTCTTTCTCCCCGCGGTCGTCATGGGGCCCATCTCGCCCTTCGCCGTCCGGCTGCGGGCGCGGACCGTCACCACGGTCGGCAACGTGGCCGGCGTCCTCTACGCTCTCTCCACGCTCGGCAGCATCGTGGGGACGCTGCTCGCGGCTTTCGTCCTGATCAACCTCTTCGGGGTCCTGAGCATCATCCACGGCCTGGGTCTTGTGCTCATCTTGCTGGCCGCGGTTGGTTTCATCGCCGCCCGTCGCGTGTGGGCCGCGGTCGGAGCGGGGGCGCTCGCGCTCGCGCTGGCGGTGGGGGGAGCGGCCGCCGCGCCGCTGGATCCCGCCGGTTCGGTGGTCTTCCTCCGGGACACCGTCTACCACACGATCAGCGTTTCGGACGAGGGACGGGTGCGGTACCTCAAGCTCGATAACTACTGGCAGAGCGCCATCGACCTGGACAATCCGAGCCGCACGGTCTTCCAGTACAGCGACTATATGCACCTGCCGCTGATCTTCGCCCGCGACCTGCGGCGCGTGGCGCTCGTCGGGCTGGGGGGAGGCACTGTCCCCCGGCGGTATGTGGAGGACTACCCCGGTGTGCAGCTGGATGTGGCCGAGCTCGACCCGGCGGTGGTGGAGACCGCCCGCCGCTGGTTCGATCTTCCTGTGGGAGCGCGCCTGCGCGTGACCGCGGAGGACGGTCGCCTCTTTCTCTTTCGTTCAGCGCAGCGCTACGATGTCATCCTGCTGGACGCCTACCTCATCGACACGATCCCGTTCCACCTGGCCACGCAGGAGTTCTTCCGCCTGGCGGCCTCCCGGCTGACGCCGGGTGGAGTGCTGGCGAGCAACATCATCGGAGCGCTGGATGGTCCGGACAGCCGGCTCTTCCGCGCGATCTACAAGACCTTCCGCTCCGTCTTCCCCACGGTGTACGTCTTTCCGGTCGGGTATGGGCGGTACGGCAGCGAGGAGGTGCTGCGCAACATCATCATCATTGGGTCGATGCAACCCACGCTCGGGGCGGCGGAGGTGCAGGCGCGGGGCCGGAGGCTTGCCGGTAGGGTCCGCCTGCCCGGTTTCGCCGAGGCCGCAGCGACGCTGTATCGGGCCCCGATCCGCACCGACGATGTCCCTTTCCTCACCGACGATTTCGCCCCCGTCGACGCCCTGATCCCCCGCCGGTAGCCCCTCCCCCTTGCCAGGGCAATCAGGACATGGCCATTATGGCCATGAGGTGAGCCACCGGAACATGCCTATCGCCAAGATCGTCCCACTCGCAAACACAGATGCCCTGGACGCGGAGACCCTTGCTCTAGTTGTGGCGGGGAAACTGCGGCCGGGTAAGGGCAAGCTCCCGGCGGTTGTCGCTGATCGTGAGGAGCCATAGTGGCCTTCTGGGATGCCAGCGTGGTTGTTGCCTTCTGATCGCCGTGGGAATCCTGAAACTGGCCGTGGGAGACGTCGTGCGGACGCGCAAGGCCCACCCCTGCGGCAGCGACCAGTGGGAGATCATCCGACTGGGGGCGGACGTCCGCATCACCTGCGTCAAGTGTGGGCGAAGCGTGCTGATGCCGCGGGTAAAACTCGAGCGCCGCGTCCGGCAGTTTGTGAAACGCGGCGCCTGACCCGTGCCGCTGCGCATCGGGATCATCGGGCTCCCTAACGCCGGCAAGTCCACGCTGCTGAATGCGCTCGCCCGCACGAGCGCGGCTGTCGCCCCCTACCCGTTCACGACGATCGATCCGAACGTGGGCACAGTGGCAGTGCCCGATGATCGGCTCGCCGCCATTGCCGGTGTGGCCCATCCACAGCGCGTGGTCCCGGCGACGGTGGAGTTCGTCGATATCGCCGGGCTGGTGCGTGGCGCGCACCAGGGCGAGGGGCTCGGGAACCAGTTCCTCGCTCATATCCGCGAGGTGGACGCCATCGCCCACGTCGTCCGGCTCTTCGAGGCACCGAACATCCCGCATGTGGAAAGCGAGATCGACCCGGTCCGCGATGCGGAGATTGTGGAGGCGGAACTGGTGCTGGCCGACCTGGAAACGTTGGAGCGGGTGCGGGAGCGGCTCGCGCCCCGGGCGCGGACCGGGGATCGGACAGCGCGGGGGGAACTCGCCCTGGCGGAACGGGTGCGAGAGGCTCTGCAGCGCGGCGTGCCCGCGCGGCACCTGGATCTCGCGCCGGCGGACGCGCAGCATCTGGCGGAGTGGCGACTGCTGACCGCCAGGCCGGTCATCTATGTGGCGAACACGTCGGAGAGCGTGGCGGACAATGATCCCGGGGTCGCGACCCTCACGCAGCACGCCGAGGAGCAGGACGCGGCCATCGTGGTAGTGAACGCGCAGCTGGAGGCCGAACTGGCCGAACTTCCCCCGGAGGAAGCCGATGAGTTTCGCGATGCGGCAGACACCTCCCCCGCCCTGCCGCGGCTGGTCCGGGCCGCCTACACGCTGCTCGGCCTCGTCACCTTCTTCAGTATCGCCTCCGAGGAGGTGCGGGCCTGGCCGGTCCCCCGGGGCACGCCGGCCATGGAGGCGGCGGGGCGGATCCACTCCGACATGGCGCAGGGGTTCATCCGGGCAGAGGCGATCCCCTGGGAGACGCTGGTCGCGGCCGGCGGGCTGCACCAGGCGCGCGAGCGCGGCCTGCTGCGGCTCGAGGGGCGCGCCTATCAGGTGCAGGACGGTGATGTGATCACGTTCCGGTTCGCGGTCTAAGGGCCGTGCGAACGGAGGTCCGTAGGATGATTTCTTACGCAGATTCAGTCGAAGGGATCGACTCAGATCAGCTCCACGGGTTCTTCGTGGGCTGGCCCAATCCACCGTCCCCACAGACGCACCTGAAACTGCTGGCAAGCAGCGACAAGATCGTGCTGGCTGTCGATGACGAAACCGGGAACGTTGTCGGCTTCATTACGGCAATCAGCGACGGCCTCTTGAGCGCCTACATCCCCTCGAGGTGCTGCCCGCCTATCGTGGACGGCGGATCGGTCAAGAGTTGACCCGGCGGATGTTGGATAACCTGACCAGGTTATACATGGTAGATCTGCTCTGCGACCCTGAATTGCAGCCTTTCTATGCACGCCTGGGGATGAAGGCGGCAAGCGGGATGATGCTTCGGAAGTATGAACGGCAATCAGGCGCATGAAGTATTTCGTCACCGGGGCGACGGGATTTATCGGAGGGCAGGTCGCGCGGCAACTGGCCCAGGCCGGGCACAATGTCCACGCCCTGGTGCGGGACCCATCGAAGGCGGCCGACCTGATCGCGCAGGGCATCTCGGTTCATCCCGGCGATATGATGGACAGAGGAAGTCTTCGCAGACCGATGGCGGGGGTCGATGGCGTCTTTCACAGTGTCATCCTTGGCACACTCTCAAGGAAATGCTGGTCTGCCGGCGAATCGATCGACTATGAGTGGTAGACACCCAGTTTGGCTAGGTGTAGGCTTCCATGAAGCGTGACGAAATAGCCAGTGAAGCGAGAAGGGAGATACGCGGGGGTCTGAAGGTCTGGCGTCAGAGGAGGACTATCGAAAAGATTCAGCAGGCCGTTACGCCAGAGATCAAGCGGGAGCGGCGAAAGCAAGAAGAACAAGCCGTCACTCGAGAGGCGGCAAAGCGGGCCGCGGCCGCGAGGCAGGCACGTGAAGCCCGAATGAAGATGCGTGAAGCGAACTTTAGGCGATCGGGGCGAACTCCACCGCCCCAGCGAAAGCCCCCAGAGACCGGATAGCCACGGCACGGCATCCTCACAATCCATCTCTCAGACTCCCACCGTTGGATGAGAACAGAGGCGGTTCGAGGCGTTTCTCCTCGGTGGGCTCGCTGTTGCAGACGTCAGCGGTGTTGATGAAATTCACCCCCAAGGGCCAACGCCCGGTCCAGTGCCACCGAGGTGTGCCCGGTAGCAGAGGCAGGGTGGGCCACCATCGAGGGCTCGCTCCAGAGGGCTCCGTCTACATCCCCCCTATATTGAGGGTCCTGTGCCGATGCTATAATTGGGTGTCTTGTAAATCTCCTGCCCTTTCCGCCGCTCCCGCTGAGGGGCCGGCGTCGGGAGGGCCACCCGGTCTGATAGCGATGGGCCGGAGAGTCCAGAGGAGGATGTGGATGCCTCAGTACGAGATGGTCTATATTGTCCGGCCCGATCTGGAGCCGGGTGCCGTTCAGGCTGTGGCCGACCGCGTCGGCCAGCGTGTGGCCGAGCAGGGCGGCAGTACCGAGTTCGCGGAGGTGTTGGGGAAGCGTCGCCTGGTCTATCCTCTCCGTAAGTTTCGTGAAGGGATCTACGTCCTCACCCGTTTCACCGTCGAGAGCGCGCGCATCCCTGAACTGAAGCGAGTGACCCGCATTATGGATGAGGTGATGCGGGCGCTGATCGTCGTGGCCGAGGGGCCCATGCCGGTGCCGAAAGGCGCCGCGGAGCGCCCGGCGGCGGAAGCCGCCAGGGAGGTCCCGGAGCCCGTAACGACAGAACCCGCCCCAGAGGGCGCGGGCTCGGAGCCGGAATCGGAGCCGGAATCGGAGCCGGAATAGGAGGGTGCCGTGCTGAACCGCGTGATTCTGATCGGTCGCCTGACCCGCGACCCTGAACTGCGATACGTGCCGAGCGGTCATCCCGTGGCCTCGTTTTCGCTGGCGGTGGATCGGCCCTTCACCAACCAGGCCGGCGAGCGGGAGACCGATTTCATCGACATCGTGGCCTGGCGAAAGCTGGCCGACCAAGTCTCCCAGCACCTCAGCAAGGGGCGGCTCGTTGCCGTCGAGGGGCGGTTGCAAATCCGCTCCTATGAGACCCAGGATGGCCAGAAGCGGAAGGTGGCGGAGATCGTGGCTGACGCCGTCCGGTTCCTCGACCGGAAGGGAGCGCCGACCGGAGCGGGCACCCCCGAAACCCAGCCAGCCGACTTCGAACCCGAGCAGGAAGACGTACCATTCTAGGAGCGCGCCAACTAGAAGACCTGACAGGAGGAAGGCATGGCTGAAAGGGACAGGGACAGGGGCGGGGACAGGGGCGGGGACAGGGAGAGGAAACAGTGGCGGGGCGGCCGGCGTCAGCGGCGGAAGGTCTGCACATTCTGCGCCGAAAAGGCCACGTTCATCGATTATAAGGATGCGGGGAAGCTCCGCCGGTTTGTGACCGAACGGGGGAAGATTCTCCCGCGGCGGATTTCCGGCACCTGCGCCCGGCACCAGCGGTCGCTGGCCGTCTCCATCAAGCGGGCCAGGGAACTGGCGATGCTCCCCTCCACCAGCGAGTAGCGGCCTTCGCAGTAGCAGCCTCCGGCGGGTAGGGATACGATAGAGGCGGGGACATGTCCCCACCTCTATCTCGTCACACCGCCTATGCCCCGACGCCGCCTGACCACCCAGGGACTCACGGAGGGAGCGATTCTGGCCTCCCTCGTCGCCGCGTTCGCGCTGGCCACCCGGTACGTGCCGGTGCTCGGGATGGCGACAGCCTTTCTGGTGCCGTTGCCGCTGACGGTCCTGGTGATCCGACGCGGGCTCTGGCCGGCGCTCCTGGCGGCAGCGGTCGCCGGCACCATCGCCGGCATGGTCGCGGGCCCGCTGGCCGGCATCGGCATCCTGCTGACGTTCGCCCCATTCGGGATCGTGGTGGGACTGGGCGCCCGTGCCGGGCGGAGCGCCCCTGCCATCCTGGGGATGGCGGCCCTGGCCACGGCGGTGTCGCTGACCATCGACCTTGCCCTCACCCTCGCGCTGTCAGGGGTGAACCCCTATCAAACCATGATCGAGTCGATGCGGCAGGGGCAGGAGGCCAGCATGACCTTCTACCGCCGCCTCGGGGTGAACCCACCGGGGTTGGAGGAGACCAACCGCCAGATGATGCAGGTGCTGGCGATCATGCCGAAGCTCATCCCGATGCTCCTCGCGCTTGGGGGGCTGTCCGTGGCCTGGCTGAACTATCAGGTGGCCCGACCGGTCCTCCGTCGGCTGGGGTATCTGCTCCCCGCCCTGCCTCCCGCGTCCACGTGGCGGGTGCCCGCGTACGTGCTCTGGCTGCTGCCGCTGGCGTTCGTCCTGCTGTCCCTGACCGAGCGACCCGTGATGACGTTGTCCGACCGGCTCCGGAGCACGCTGCCGGCAGCGCGCGTCGCGATCCCGGGCGCGATCGGACTCAACGTGACGCTACTCATCCAGTTTGTCTTCGCGTTTCAGGGGCTTCTGGTGGCGTGGGTCCTGCTCGGCCGGTATATTCGTGTGCCCGCGATGCGGGTCCTCATTCTGGCCTTCGCCTTCCTCAACCCTCTCCTCGGGTATCTGATCATGCTGATGGGTATGGCGGAATCGGTGTTCCGCCTGAGAGAACGGTTTGCAGCGCCGCGGGCCGCCGCCGAAGCGGAGTCGTGAAGGTCATCCTGCTCAAGGACGTGCCCGCCCTCGGATCCGCCGGGAGCCTGGTGGACGTGAAGGAGGGGTATGCTCGTAACTTCCTCTTCCCTCGAGGGCTGGCTCGCGAGGCTACCGGGGGGGCGATGCGCGCTCGGGACGAGGTGGCGCGGGCGGGGCGCGACCGGCGCGCCCGAGAGCAGCAAGATGCAGAGCAGGTGGCGCAGGCTCTGCTGGGACTGATTCTGGAGGTGCCGGCACGGACCGGGTCGGAGGGCCGCCTCTTCGGCGCCGTGACCGCCCAGCAGGTGGCCGAGCTCCTCCAGCGCCGGGGATTCGCCGTCACCAAAAAACAGGTGGAGCTTCCGCACCCGATCCGTGTGGAAGGATTCCACCGGGTGTCTGTGCGGCTGGACACTGGTCGGGTGGTCCATGTTGACGTCAATGTTATTGGGATGAAGTGAGGCGCTGATCCATCCCCAGGTTTTCCACCGGAAACCCCCTGATATAACGGCGAATCGGCTTGTTGCCCACAAGGGAATCCACAGGACGGCTTGCTAATTTCGATAGGTGGGTCGGCTTGCGCCGGGGGGTGCCGGCCTTCCACCAGGCCCCTTGAAATACACAAACGTTTGTTCGATAGTATAGATAGCCGCTGAACTGGAGGCCGCCCATGCGAGTCATGCCGCTGGAACGCGTCCCGCCGCAGAATCTTGATGCCGAGCAGGGGGTGCTCGGCTCCATGCTGCTGGAGCGGGACGCCATCGCGAAGGTCGTGGAAGTGCTGCGCGGGGAGGATTTCTACCGGGAAGCCCACCGGCGCATTTACGACGCAATGATCGAACTCTTCGAGCGGGGTGAGCCGGTGGACTTGATTACCGTGACCGACCGGCTGAAGGCGCGCGGACAGCTGGATGATGTCGGTGGGGCGGCGTACGTGACCTCTCTGCTGGACGCGGTCCCGACCGCGGCGAACGTCGAATACTACGCTCGCCTCGTCCTTCAGAAGTCGCTCCTGCGGCAGCTGATCGCCGCGGGGACAGAGATCGTCTCCATGGGCTTCCGCGAGGAGCAGGAGGTCGAAGTCCTGCTCGATCAGGCGGAGAAGCTCGTCTTCGGGATCGCCAGCCGGCGCATGACGCACGACTTCATGCCGATCAGGGAGGTCCTGAAGGAGTCCTTCGACCGGATCGACAAGCGCTACCAGGACAAGGGGACGGTCACCGGCCTGGCGACCGGCTTTCCTGACATCGACCGGATGACCGCCGGGCTCCAACCCGCCGACGTCATTATCGTGGCCGCCCGGCCGGCCATGGGAAAGTGTCTGAAGTACGATACGGAGATCGTTGATGCGCAGACGGGTGCCGTCCGCACGATTCAGGAGATCGTGGGGGCGCGCCGGGCCTCACTCTTTACCCTCGATGAGTCCATGCACCTCTTCCCCACCACGCCCAGCCACTTCGTGGACGACGGGATCAAACCGGTCTTCCGCGTGCAGCTGGCCAGCGGGCGTACGGTCGACACCACGCTGTCCCACCCGTTTCTCACCCCGACCGGCTGGCGCGCCCTCCACGATCTATCCCCGGGGGACCTTGTGGCTGTGCCCCGGCGGATCCCTGTGTTCGGTACGCTTGACCTGCCGGCGCATGAGGTGCGCCTGCTGGCGTATCTCGTGAGCGGCCGGCTGCCCGTCTCCGCGCCCCTGGCCGCCGACTTTTCCGACGCGGTGGCGGTGGCGGAGGCGATCCAGCTGGGGCGGCGTGCGGTGCGAGGCCGGCCGGCCGGCACCGCAGTGTCGGGCGGCTCCCCGGCGGGGGATGTCGTGGACGTACTCCGCGCGCACTTTGCCGGGCTGGAGGGTCCTGCCGCGGCCCGGTACATTCCGCCCCAGGTCCCCACCCTTCGCCGGGAGAAGCTGGCGCTCTTCCTCAATCGCCTGCTGGCCGCCTCCGGGACGATCAGCGGTGAGGGCGACGCGCTCACGCTGGAGGCGGAGATGTCCTCCCCCCGGGTCGCCCGGCAGGTCCAGCACCTCCTGCTGCGGTTCGGCGTGCCCTCCAGCGTGGAGGGCGTTCGCCTGCGGATCGGTCCGGCAGGGATGGTGCCCCTCGGGCGAGAGATCGGCGTGCTGGGGCAGGAGCGCCTGCGGCGCTGGGCCCGCAACCAGCAGCGCACCCTACTGGACGAGGTCGATGTGATGTGGGACCCGATCGTGACCATTGAGGAAATCGGCACCTTCCAGGTCTACGACCTCACCGTGCCCGGGACCCACAACTTCATCGCCGGCGATGTGTGCGTGCACAACACGACCTTCTGCCTGAACATCGCTCAGCACGCGGCCCTCCACCATGGGACGCCTGTGGCGATCTTCAGCCTGGAGACGAGCAACCAGCAGGTGGTGCAGCGGATGCTCGCCAGCGAAGCGGAGGTGGATGGCTCGCGGCTGCGCACGGGGTTCCTCTCGGACAGCGACTGGCCCAAACTGGCGAATGCCATGGCGCGGCTGAGCGAGGCCCCCATTTTTATCGACGACGCCGCAACGATTAACATCATCGAGATGCGGGCGAAGGCCCGCAAGTTGAAGGCCGAGCATGGGCTGGGCCTGATCATCATCGACTATTTGCAGATGATTCAGTCCTACAGGCGGACGGAGAACCGCACGCAGGAGATCTCGGAGATCGCTCGGGCGACGAAGTCGCTGGCCAAGGAACTGGACGTGCCGGTCATCGCGATCTCGCAGCTCTCCCGGGCGGTGGAAGCGTTGGGGAACCGGCGGCCGCAACTGTCACACCTCCGAGAATGTGTCACGGTCGATACCGTCGTCTGGGATGCTGACAGCGGGCGCCGCTGGACGGTTGGAGACCTCGCCCGAGAGGACCACTGGCCGCGGCTTCTCTCCCTTGACGGTCGAGGGAGGCTGGTCCCCATCCGGCCGGCCGCGGTCCTGGAGAAGGGCGACAACGACGTCTTTGAGATCAGGACGAGCACCGGCCGCCGCTTGAAAGCCACAGCCAACCACCTAGTTCTGACGCCCGAGGGTTGGGTACCCGTCGCAGCGCTCCGCGCCGGATCCGTAGTTGCCGCGGCGCGCCGACTGCCAGTGTTTCGACCAGGTCGCGCCAGGTTGGATCCCGACCGGATGGTTGGGATCAGCTGGCGACAACTTGGCTTCAGACTTCAGACGGGAAAGACCCTTGACAGGCCCACCGCAGCCGTCCTCGCCAACAGGTTGGGCGTAGACGCTGTTGCGGAGATGGCGGCGAACGACCTGCTCTGGGACCGGGTAGCAGCAGTCGTCCCTGCAGGAAGAGAGTCCGTGTACGACCTCGTGATGCCGGGGACGCACAACTTTGTGGCGAACGGCATTATCGCCCATAACAGCGGGGAGCTCGAACAAGTCGCGGACCTCGTGCTCTTCATCTATCGCGAGGATTACTACAACGAGCAGACCGAGAAGAAGAACATCGCGGAGATCCACATCGCCAAGCACCGTAACGGTCCCACCGGCACGGTTGAACTCTACTTCGATAGGGAGCACAGCCGGTTTGGCAGCCTGGACCGACGCCGGGCAGGGCCTGCACGGTAGACCGCCAAGATTGACGAAAGGCGGACCGGGGGTGCGCCGGTGGCGCGTGTGAACGTATACGTTGAGGAAGGCCTGACCGAAGGCCCGCCGGTGGCGGCGTGGGTGCTGGATCTGCCCGGCGCCTATGCAGTAGGGCAGACACGAGAGGACGCCCTGCAGGCGCTCGCCCAGGAGGTGCGGGACTACTGGGCGTGGCTTCGGAAATTCGGCGAGGGTGCTCCGTCGGAAAACGAGCCCGTGGAGGTCGAAGTCGTCGAGACCTTTCGGGCCTTTAAGTCATCACCGGACTATGAGGTGAACGCTCTCTTCGCCCCTGACGCCAGGCCGGTCGAGGAGGAAGAGATTCCTCGCTACCTTCGGTTGCTGGAGATGTCCAGAACGGAGCTGTTGGAGGTCCTCTCTCGCGTCCCCCGCGAGACGTTCGGGTGGAAGCGCGATGAGCGGACCAGAACGATCAGCGAGATTCTGCGTCACGTCGCCCAGACAGAGCTCTGGTATCTCAGCCGTCTGCTGTCCGTCGACCCCATGACGCTGCTGCTGGAGGCGGCGAGAGCCATCGCGAAGGATCACCTGAGCCGCCTGGATGCGACGCAGCGAGGCCGAGTGGTCACGCACGCGGGGGAGCAGTGGTCAGCCCGGAAGGTCGTTCGCCGCTTCCTGTGGCATGAACGCTATCATACGAAGAGCATCCGTCGTATCCTTGAGGCCTACCAAAGGACAGGTGGGAGGCCTACCAGGGGACAAGCGGGTTGAAGACATCCACGGGAGGCTCAGCATCCGATCATGCCTGACGCGACGATCGAAGCCGTCGAGCAGTTGAAGGGGCGCATAGCGCCCATCGTGGACCTCCGTGCGGCGGCGGGCGTGCTGAGCTGGGATCAGCAGACCCACATGCCGCCGGGCGGCGGTCGGGCGCGGGCCGAGCAACTGGCTACGCTCAGACGCATCGCCCACGAGATGTTCACCGCGGCGCGTACCGTGGAACTCCTGGAGGCCGCTGAGGCGGTGGCGGACCGGTTCGATCCAGACTCAGACGAGGCGGCGCTCATCAGGATGACGCGCCGTGACCTCGACCGCGCGCTCAAGCTGCCTTCTGAGTTTGTCGCCGAACGGGCGCGGGCGGCTGCGTTGAGCGTCGAGGTCTGGCGGAGGGCGCGGCCCGCGAACGACTTCCTACTGTTCCGTCCGCACCTCGAGCAGATGGTCAACTTTGCCAGGCGGACAGCCGACTACTTAGGGTATGAGGGCCATCCATACAACGCCCTCCTGGATCAGTACGAGCCCCTGATGACGGTGCGCGACGTGACCCTGCTGTTCAACCGGCTGCGCGAGGCGACCGTCCCGCTCGAGCGGGCGATCGCTGACCGCGGGCAGGTCGTGGACGCGACCTTCCTCACGCGGGAATACGATGAGGCGAAG
>JANONS010000140.1:0-6107 GCA_031420915.1 Armatimonadota bacterium | reverse complement strand
GTGCCTGGGGATGCCAAATGGATGGCTTTGGCCGTTTTACGAACGAGGCTGACAAGCCGGCCGCCCTAGACCTCTCGTTTAAGCTAAACCTGGCCTCGCTTCCGGCTTTTGCGGCGAATGCGCGCGGGGCGCGCTTCGCCGCGCACATCCGATTTGACCAGGACTGCAGCCTCTTCGTTTCCGACGGACAAGCCGTTGAACCAGGCGGCCCCGGCGGATGCAGACTTAGAGACGCCGTCCCCGAACCCGGAGCCGCTCTCTTACTGGGTACAGGGCTGGCGGCCATTCTCGGTGGCCTGAGGACTCGGAGGTGGCTGATCGCAAGGGCCTGACCGCAGACTTTTGGACGCGAGACGCTTGGCCTCCCGTTCGGAGGCCAAGCGCATTTTTCAGCGGCCTCCCTGAGCACCAAAACCACCTACTTGAGCACCGACCGCGGCGACCGGGGCTCTCCGCACGCAGCCATCAAGTAGGACAGCTCAGGCAAGGTTCGGAGCCCATGCGGGCTTGGACCTGGGCCGGGGTCGCCTTGGCAACGGCCCCCACATAGACCCCGCCCAGCACGAGCGCTCCTCCCAGAAGTAGCCGCGGCGTCACCGGCGTGCCCTCGAGCAGCGCGCCGGCCGCGACAGCCACGAGAGGAAAGAGGACGAACATGTATGTGGTGGCCGATGCGCTCCACCGTTTCAGGATGAAGAGGAACAGCACGAACCCGGTGCTCGTGCCCAGCAGGACCAGGTAGGCCAGGGCGATCCACGTCGCGCGCTGCGTGGGCAACGCGCGTGTCTCTCCGCCAAGCGCGGAGATGATGAGGAGGATGACGGTCCCCGTCGCCATCGCCACGACGTTCGTGCTGACGGGATGGCTCTTCGGAAACCGCTTGACGATAATGCTAGCCTCTCCAAAACTGAGCGCCATCCCCACCGCGGCCAGCAGCGACGCCGGCGGGACCGCGGAACCGACCCCTCGTCCTGCCGTCAGGGCGATGCCAACCAGGGCCACGATCGATCCGGCCAAGCTGCGCCACCGGAATCGCTCCTGGCGGTGGAGGAGCGCCAGGAGGAACGTGAACAGGGGCGCGGAGGCGAGGATGATGGAGGCTTGCCCGGCCTGAATCTTGAGCAGCGCCCAGTACCCCAGAGCGTAGCTGGCACCGAACCCCAGCGCACCGTAGACCACGGCCCCCAGCAGGGCGCGCCCCCGCGGGAAGGGGAGGCGCTGGATGAGTGCGAGGCCCAGCAGGAGCAGCGCGGCCACCCCGATCCGCAGACCGGCGCCCCAGAACGGAGGAAGTTCTCGATTGCTGAACCGGGTGGCCACAAAATTGAGGCCCCCGATAATCACAAGGACAGCGAAGGCAGCCAGTGTCAACCGATCGGCAGTGCGGTCCTGCATGCCCACCCTCCTGTCCACCGATGTTGGTGTGTGGATGATTCGTCCGGACCGGGCGCAGGTTCCTCTGCTGCCTTCATGGTAGAATGAGGATTGAAGCGCGCCCGTAGCTCAGCGGATAGAGCGTCGGCCTGCGGAGCCGAAGGCCGTGGGTTCAAGTCCCGCCGGGCGCGCCAGCCCAACGCACCCCCTCGTCAGGCCGTCCTCAACATCAGATGGAGTCCAGAGGAGTATTGATGTTGTGGCACAAATGTGCCACAGTAGAGGTTAGTTATGACAGTTGCCGTCAGTCACCGGGAAGCGGAGCAGGCGATCCGCAGACACCTCGGGCCCCCGGCGCAGGTCCGGCGCCTGCTGCACCCGCCGTCGCCGGAAGGCTTCCGGGACGCCGTGGGCCGGCTCGAGCGATCCGTCCACGACCTGAATGTGAAGAAGGGCCTCCCCGCTGGCGCCTTCGTGGTCACTGCCATCGCACTCCACTCGGCCCTTGACGTCCTGCTCCCCTATATGCAGGGTCGAGTTGAAGAGGCGGCGAGACGGTTAGCGGTCTGGCACGGGATGTTCTCGAGGGCTGAGAAGCTTCCCGGGGGCACGCTGGAGACTTTGTGCCGGCTCTATCTGGAAACGGTTGCTTCGGAGGCGAGTTCGGCGCTACAGGGGAGCCGTGGAGAAGAGGCCATCGAGCGCCTGACCAGCACGCTGAACCTGAGTTATGACGACCTGGGCCGGATGATTGGCGTTTCCGGCGAGACGGTCCGGCGATGGGCTCGGGGCACCGGACGGATCCCTGATAGCCACCTGGCGACGCTGGACGTGGTGGTGGCGGCCCTTGATAGGCTGCTCCAGCTGTTCGTGCCGGACAGACTTCCGCAGGTGATCCACCGACACGCTGAGCTCTTTGAGGGAGAGCGTGCTCTTGACTGGATTCTTCGGGGACGCATTCAAGACGTCGCTGAACGTTACGAGACCGCACTGATGTACCAAGCGTGAACGGTCCCCGAGTCGTCCTCCACTCGCATAGAGGAGTCTACCGCGTCATCCGCCGCAAATGGCGGGATCCCCTCGACGCCTCGTTCAGCCAACGCAAGACCGACAACCGGTGGAACACCCCCGAATTCCCGGCCCTGTATTGCTGCTGTAGTCTGGGGGTGGCGCGATCGGTGGCATTAGACCTATTGCGCCGCGCTGGAGTCGTGCTGGAGGATCTGCGTCCAGAGGCGCAGCCGGCGCTGGCGGAGATCAGGTGGTCGGGCAGAGTCGTGGACGTGGCGAGTGCGGAGGGGGTTGCTGCGGCAGGATTCGACTCGCGGTACCCTGAGGGTGCCACCATAGCCGGTACGCAAGCGAAGGCCACCAACTGGCATGCGGCAGGGCTTCAGGGAGTAGTTTGCCGCAGCACATCGATGGCGCGGCAGGGATTTGACCGTTGGGTCGGGGATCACCGCAGGTGGGGGGAGCTTGCGATCTTCATACGTGACGAGCGGAGGAAGCCGGTACTCATCAAGCGCGTTGAGGGTCTTGGTTGGCTGAGGGTCCTTAGCCGGTCGCGCCTAAGTAATGCGGAGGAGCACCCCTGACAGAAAGCCTCAGGAGAGCTTCCGCTATGCTGGGTAGTGGGTCAGTTTGAGGTATGGAGATCGGGAAAATGATAATCGGTTCGATTGTTATCCGTTGTTATGAGTTCGACAAAATGTTGGCATTCTGGCAGGAAGCGCTCCACTACGTCCCGAGAGAGCCTGCGAAGGACGGCTGGGTGGTTCTTCGTGATCCTGAGGGAAGAGGGCCCAACGTCTCTTTGGACCAAGTTCCGAAAAAGCGCTCAGGCAAAAGGAGCAGATTGCACCTCGACCTCTACACAAACAACAGAGGGGGCGAGGTGGAGCGGCTAGTCAAGATCGGGGCGACTCGCTATCCCTGGAAGTATAAACTGGATGATGACTTTATCGTGTTGGAAGATCCCGATGGCAACCTCTTCTGCGTGGTTCAGGTCACCGGCGAGACCTAAGTTACCAAAGAGAGCAACAGCAAACTGATCCATTACCTCAACTCCCAGAGGGGATGAAGAAATGCCAGCAGGCTGTATAATAAATGTGATTAAGCACCGAAGGCCCCCGACTCTCTGGGGCAGGGTGAGGCGCCCGCCTGGCGCCAATTCCCGATCGGCGGTGACAGCCCGTGAGCCCGTAAGGGCGTGGCCCGGTGGAATTCCGGGGTCGACGGTATAGTCCGTATGAGGTGAGGGTCGGGGGGGGTCCGTGCGTCAGCATGCCCCAAGGACGCCCGTTTCGGGCGTCCTTTCGTTTGAGTCAAATCTGCGCCGGGGCGGCGGCGGCGCAAGGGAGGCGACCGGTATGGCAGAGCAGGGGACCGTCATGGTCAAGCGGGGGCTGGCTCAAATGCTCAAGGGCGGGGTGATCATGGACGTCACCACGGCCGAGCAGGCGAAGATCGCCGAAGAGGCAGGGGCAGTGGCAGTGATGGCGCTGGAGCGCGTACCGGCGGACATCCGGGCTGAGGGCGGTGTGGCGCGGATGGCCGATCCTCAGCGAGTCAAGGAGATCATGGCCGCGGTAACGATCCCGGTCATGGCGAAGGTGCGGATCGGGCACTTCGTCGAGGCCCAGGTGCTGCAGGCGCTCGGCGTGGACTTCATCGACGAGAGCGAGGTGCTTACACCGGCAGACGAGCAGTATCACATCGACAAGCACGCGTTCACCGTCCCGTTTGTGTGCGGGGCCCGTGATCTAGGGGAAGCCCTGCGGCGCATCGCGGAGGGAGCGGCGATGATCCGGACGAAGGGGGAGGCCGGCACCGGGAACGTGGTCGAAGCGGTGCGGCATATGCGCCTCATCCGGGAGGGCATCCGCGGACTGCAGGCGGCCCCTGAGGAAGAGCTAGTTTCCAAGGCCAAGGAGCTCGGGGCTCCCATCGAGGTGATGCGCGAGGTGCGTTCGGTTGGCCGGCTCCCGGTGGTCAACTTCGCCGCGGGCGGAATCGCGACGCCGGCTGATGCCGCCCTCATGATGCAGCTCGGCTGCGACGGGGTCTTCGTCGGATCGGGGATCTTCAAGTCCGCGGACCCGGCGACCCGGGGCCGCGCCATCGTCGAGGCGACCACGTACTTCCAGGATCCCGAGGTGATTGCCCGGGTCAGCGAGGGCCTCGGGGAGCCGATGCGGGGGCTCGATGTGCGCCAGATGGAAGAGAAGGAACTCCTGCAGGTCCGAGGGGTCTGAGGCCATCAGCAGATGAGAGTGGGCGTCCTCGCACTCCAGGGAGATGTGGCGGAGCACATGCGCATGCTGGAGGCGTGTGGGACAGGGGCGGTTGAGGTCAGAACCCCGGAGGTGCTCCGGGCTGTGGAGGGCCTCATCCTACCGGGAGGAGAGAGCACCACGATCTGGCGGTTGCTCAACCGCTACGGGTTCGTTGAGCCACTGCGCGAGACGGTGGCGCAGGGGCTACCGTTATTTGCGACCTGCGCGGGCATGATCGTCGCCGCGCGTTCGATTGTCGGCGGCCACCCGCCAGGGCTGGGTCTCCTCGACATCGCGGTCGAGCGGAACGCATACGGGCGGCAGCGGGAGAGCTTTGAGACGGAGCTCGAGGTGCCCGGTGTTGCCACTACTCCCCTGAAGGTGGCGTTCATTCGGGCCCCCGTGATCGTTGAGGTGGGCGCTGGGGTGAGCGTGCTTGCCACATACCGTGGACGCCCTGTCCTGGTGCGGCAAGAGCAGATCCTGGCCGCGTCATTTCATCCCGAAATTCGAGGCGATGACCGCCTTCACAGGTACTTCGTCGAAAGCCTGACGTCACATGTGTGAACGAAATGGTATGGTGGTAGAGTCGGGATTCGGAAAGGATGTGATCGGGATGACGGTGGATTACGGGTCGCTCATCCTCCGCCTTGCGCTGGGGCTGCTCCTAGCCGGACACGGAGCCCAAAAGCTCTTCGGGTGGTTTGGAGGCCCGGGGCTATCAGGATTGGCCGGCTGGCTCGGCTCGATCGGCTTCCGGCCTGCGCCGTTCTGGGCGTTCCTCGCCGGGCTGGCCGAGTTTGGCGGCGGGCTTCTGCTCGTGCTTGGGCTATTCAGCCCGCTGGGCTCATTGGGGATCCTCGCTTCAATGCTGACGGCCATCGCCAAGGTCCATTGGCCGAAGCTATGGGTCGCTGGCGGTGGATTTGAGTACCCGTTGCTCATCATCGCGGTCGTCACAGTCCTGGCTTTGCAGGGACCTGGGCGGTTCTCGCTTGATGCCGTGTGGGGAACCGCGCTGCCTGGCAATTGGGCGTGGCTGGCCTTGGCGGTGGTCCTCCTGGGTTGGGGCATTGCCCTACGGATCACCACGCGCGCGGCTCAGTCCGGTGGCGCCATCTAGGCCATCGTCGCAATATGGCTGCGCAGGGATGGGAAGGCAGCTCGATGAGGCATTGCGCCCCTGCTGGCCGCGGCATCAAGTCCCGCTGGTCGCGCCAGTTCTTATGTAGGGTTTCAGGCAAGGAAGCCTTGATCTACAACGCCTCCGGGAACTCCCGATAGATCTCCAAATCGTGTATGGACGCTCTCGTGAACTCAACCCCGGCCTCATCCTGCCAGCTCACCCGCGTCGTCACCCGCTTCGGCTCTTTGGATTTGAAGTAGGCACTCGCCGAATCGAGAAAGAGCTGAAGCTCGCGACCGGGGGCCAGGAACGAGATCCCCTGAAACACGCGC
>JANONS010000139.1:0-11390 GCA_031420915.1 Armatimonadota bacterium | reverse complement strand
CGGGAGGCGTTCCCCACGGCGCGGAGTTTGTAGAGGACACGGTAGAGATGGACGTCTTCAGCCCCCCGCGCCAGGACTGGATCGAGGGGACCGACACCTACCTCAGGCGGTGACACGCGGGTGTCTGCCTGGCTCTACCTGCTGCTGGCGCATCTCATCGCCGACTTCGTTTTGCAGCCGTACGAGCTGGTCCAGCTCAAGCGCCAGCCCATCGGGCTCGCGATCCATGTTGGGATCCATGGGGCGGTGATGGTGGTGCTCGCCGCCCCCATCCTCCCCCGCTGGTGGGTGATCATCCCCATCGTGATGCTCTTACACTACGGGGTGGATGCGATGAAAATGGGGTACGGACGAGGCCACGGCCCGCGCGCCTTCGTATTGTTTCTGCTCGACCAGGGCGTTCATATGCTGGTCCTGGCCGCCGCCGTGCTCCTGGCGGGGGTGTCCCTGCGAACGGAGGTCATCTATGGATCTAGGGCGGTAACGGCGATGCTCTACTATGCGGTGCCCTACGTCGCCGCGACCTTTGGAGGGGCGATCCTCCTGTATCAAATCGCCCTGGCTTTCAAGACCCGGACCTCACCGGTGGACCTACTCACCATCCGCCTCCGCGTGGCCGGGATGGCGGAGAGGCTGCTGGCCCTGACCGCGGTGCTCTTCCTCACGCCGGTGTGGTGGTGGGTGGGGGCGGTCTCCTACGCGCTCCAGCTGAGCGCTAACCACCGACAGCGCGGGAGATGGGTGGAGAGCGTATCGAGCCTGGGCTTTGCGGTCGCGCTGGGATTGCTGTTCCGGTAGGAGAGAGGCCAAGATGAGCACGCAGGCAGGCGGGGTGATCAGCGAGCGGCGGGTGGTCACCGTCTTGTTTGCGGACATGGCGGGGTCCACGGCGATCTTCGAGAAGCTCGACCCCGAGACGGTGACCGATGCGATGAATGAGATCTTCGCGGTGCTCGGGGCCGAGGTAGAGGCCGTCGGCGGGACCGTGGACAAGGTGGTCGGCGACGAACTGATGGCGCTGTTCGGCGCGCCGGTGGCCCACGAGGACGACGCGGTGCGGGCGGTGCGCGCCGCCCTCGCCATGCAGCGGGCAATCAGAACCCGTGAGGAGATGCTGCGGCACACGCTCGGCCAGGCTCCACGCCTCAGGATCGGCATTCACAGCGGGCAGGTCGTGTGGGGCGTGGTCGGGCCCCCGGGTCAGGCGCGTCCCACCGTGATGGGCGATGTGGTGAACCTGGCTTCGCGTCTGCAGCACGCCGCGCCCGAAGGAGGAGTCCTGGTCTCCGACGCGGTCTGGCGGCAGATCCGCGGCGTGTGCGTAGGCCGGGCCTGGGACCCGATGGTCGTCAGAGGGAAGGCGGAGCCGGTGGCCGTCTACGAGGTACTGGGTGAGCGGGAGCGGGCCGAGCCGATGCACCGCCCGCCGTTTGTGGACCGCCAGCAGGACTCCGCGCAGTTGGAGGACATCTTCGCCCGCGCGCGGCGCGGCCGGGCGCAGGTCGTGATCATCGTCGGCGATCCGGGCGTGGGGAAGACACGGCTCGTCGAAGAGTTCACTGGGGCCGCGCCGGGGGACGTCGCGCTGCTGCGGACCACCTGTCCGCCGTACGGTGGGCAGAGCCTGGGACCGCTCGCCGACCTCTTCCGGCAGTTGGCGGGTCTGGCGGGACCGGTGACGGTCAAGGATGTGGAGGCCCGCATCCCGCTCGGCGAGCGGGCCCCACAGGCGGCGGCCGTGGTCAGCCGTCTGTTTGGTCTCGCCGAGGCGCCGCCGGGCGACGAGGTGAGCCACGATATGGCGCTCCTCGTGGCCGCGGAGGCGATCCGCAGCATGCTGACACGGCTGACCGTCGTCTGGATTGAAGACCTGCAGTGGGCTGACGCGGGGACGAGAGAGTTTCTACCCTTCTTTGTGGAGCGGCTGACCGAAACGCCCCTTCTCCTCATCGGGACGCTTCGGGCGGGCGAGGACCCCCTCGCATGGGGGAAGCGCACCGCCGTGACCACGATGCAACTCGAACCGCTGGCCGACGAGGATGCGTGGTCGCTGCTTGTCGCCATCGTCGGCGAACGCCTGCCGGAAGAGGTCGAACAGGCGCTGATTGTCAAAGCCGGAGGCAACCCCTTCTATCTCAGCGAGATGCTCGTCACCCTCCGCAGCATGGGCACGCTCGTCAAGGACGACCGGGGGTACTGGCGCGTCACCGGATCCGTGGAGGGTGTGCTGCCTGACACTATACAGGGAGCGCTGCTTGCGCGCCTTGACCGGCTGAGTCCGGAGCATCGAACCCTTGTGCAGCGGGCAGCGATCATCGGCACCTCCTTCACGCAATCGATGCTCACCGCTCTCAGCCCCGGCGTCGACGTCCCGCGTATGCTGAGCCAGCTGGAGGACGCCTATCTCATCCGGCGCCAGGACCCTCTGGCGGCGGACCCCGAGTACAGCTACGTGCACCCCCTCCTCCGCGAGGTGGCGTACAACAGCCTCCTCATCAAGCACCAGGTGGCCCTCCACACACAGGTGGCCGAGGCGATGGAGCGGCTCTACCCGGAGCGGCTGGAGGAACTGGCGAAAACGATTGGCACGCACTACGACCGCGGGGGCAACAAGGAGACAGCTCTCCCTTATCTTCTGGAAGCTGGCAGGCAGGCGGCTCACCGCTATGCGACCCGGGAGGCGATCGGGCTCCTGGAGCGGGCCCGGCAGTTGGCACAGGAGACAGGAGAGACGGCGCGAGCCGCTGCGGCGTGCGAGATTCTGGGAGACCTCTATCCCCGCGTGGAGGGGTATGGCCCGAAAGTGTGGTTCGAGACCTGGCACTATGTACTCACCCACGTCGATCCGGCCGTGGACCCGGTGCGGGTGGCTCGGGCGGCCATTAACGCAGCATACGCCAGGGCGGTCGACAATGAACTCGAAGACGCCCGGCAGTTGCTGGCGCAGGCCGAAACACTGATGCCCGCAGAGCACCCTCTGTGGAGTCACCTCCGTGGCGTGCGTTCCTTCACACTGGTCATCGAGTCCAAGTACCGTGAGGCGTTCATCGCCGCGCGAGAGGCTGTTGAGGTTGCCAGCCGCCGCGGCACGCTCCGGGACCGGTCTCAGGCTTATGAGTTCCTCGCCCACCCCGCCATCCTTCCACTACTGGGTGAAGAGGGCAGGCGGACGATGCAGGAATGGGTGACCGACGCGGAGGCGGCGGGCGACGACCGCATCCTCATCGATGCCAGCCTCGCCTTCAGCAGTGATGTCTGGACCCGGGGCCTCGTGGATGAAGACGTCCTTCGGCGGTCTGAAGAAGCGATCCGGAAGGCCGGCGAGTATGGCTGGACCCACGACGAGGCGAAGCAGCGTGTGCTCCTGGGATGGGCGCACTTCCTCATCGGTCGGTGGACGGAGGCCGAGACCCACCTCCGGAGGGCGCGTGAGGTCGTGGAGGCGCACGGCGGTCGCATCTACGGAATCGGCTGGCTTATCTTATTGCCCTACGCGGAAGCGAACCTGGCCATGGGGAGCGGGCGCCTCACGGAGGCTAGGGGCATCTTGGATGATGCCCTCACGAAATTGCGCTTTCACGCGCCGATCTGGCTGAATCACGACCTCGCGCGGTGCCTTGTGATGCTCGGAGACGTGGCCGCAGCGCGCACCGCGATGGAGCGATCGCTGGTCGCCAGGGACAAATTTAAGTGCATCGTCTGCGGCTGCCAGGCCAACGGCGTCGCCGCCGAATTCTATGCGACACTTGGAGAGGCTGATCCAGCGGAGAGACTCATCGCCGACGCGGAAGCCACCGCGAGCGAGATCGGGCACGTGACGACGCGCATCCGCGTGCGTCGGGCCCGGGCCCGGCTGGCTCTGCGGGAGGGGACGGCGCGGGAGGCCGTCGAGGCGGCGCGGGAGGCCGTCGAGTTGGGGGAGGAGCTGCCGGTGGTCCAACCGCTCGAACACGGGCAGTCGCAGTTACTGCTCGGGCATGCCCATCGGGCTGCGGGTGATTCGCAGCGCGCGGCGGCCGCCTGGCGGGAGGCTCACCGGTCGTTCAGCGGCCTGGGCGCACCCTGGTATCTTCGCCAGGCGGAGGAGGCGCTGAGCAGGGCGGGCGCGGCGACGTCATAGAAGATAGTCACGGAGGCGCGACGGATGAAGCCGGACGAGTACCTGCAGGGGCATCACATTTGCACCCTGGCCACCGCCACCAGGGCCGGGACGCCGCATGCCTCGACCTTCTGGTATGCGAGCGAAGGGGTGGACCTCTATCTGGCGGTCGACGAGCGCAGCACCACGGCGCGCAACCTGGGGGAGAACCCGTACGTGGCCGGCGCCATCTATGATGACACGGACGACTGGCGCCAGGCTCGCAGCCTGCACTTTCAGGGGAGGGCGATGCTGCTGACCTCGCCGGAGGAACGCGCGCAGGCGCACGAGGTCTTCCGCCGGAAGTTTCCGGCGACGCAGATGCCCGACGCCCCCACCGTGCGTTGGTACCGCTTCGTCCTCTACGACCTCCGGGCGGTGGAGAGCGGCGCGCGGGAGGACGGTGCCACGTTCTTCGCGGTGAACTTCCGCGAGGACCTGGTGCATCAGGTCTTCCGTGGGATCACGCCCGGCCAGGCAGAGGAGGTCGCCTCCCAGCTGAAGCCCAGGGACCTGGCGGCGGGAGAGGTCCTCTTCACGCAGGGCTCCCGGGGCGAGACCCTCTTCATCGTCGTCACCGGGGAGGTGGAAGTGTTTCAGCAGGAGGGGAGTGTGGAGCGTCACATTAACACCCTCGGTCCCGGTTCTTTTGTCGGGGAGATGGCCCTCCTGACCGGGCAGCCCCGGATTGCGTCGGTCCGGGCCCACACGAACTGCCGGCTCGTGGTGCTGGACAGCGAAGACTTCCGTACGGTTATGGATCGCTACCCGGCGATCCGGGCAGACTTCGACCGGATCATGCGCGTGCGGATGGAGGAAATAGGCCGTGGCGGTTGAGGCGTCTGTCCCGACCCGCGGCTACGGGTTCGGCGATCCGGTGCCGTTCAAGATGCCGGACGGCAATGTCCGCCTGGTGCCCGCCTTTTACTGGAAGGGCAAACCGTATCCGATTATCCTGCCGTCGTCCCGTGATCCGCGGCTGCACTTCGCCATGGTCATCTGGGGGCTGCAGATCATGGGGCAGGTGTGGTTGCGGTTTGACACGACACCCGCACTGATTCTCTCGACGATCCTGGTGGCGGCGATCTTCGAAGTCTACCTGTTCATCGAAGAGCGCGGCATCATCCAGTTTCCCAGCAGCGCGATGCAGGCGGCGAACTCGCTCACCTGGTTCGTCAAGACGAACGGCACCCGGTGGGGCGACTGGTTCTCGATGAACGGCTTCGGGTTCCTCTGGCTAGGGGCGATCATCGCCATCGGCCAGAAGTACATCATCAAGATCCGAGGGGAGCAGGTCTTCAACCCGTCCGCGATCGCCATCTTCACCCTGCTGGTGTTGTTCCCCGGGCATGTCCACCCCACCGCACTGGCGTGGGGCGTCCCCTGGGGAGGACAGCTCTTCCTCGTGCTCTACCTGGCCATCGGTGTCTACTACGTCCTGCGATCCTTCAGGCTGACGCTGATCCCGTTGACCTTCCTCGCGGTGTTCGCGCCGACGGCGTTCGTGACCGCGCAGGTCGTGGCGGCGGGGCTCGGCGGGACCGCTGTGGAGGGTCTTCGCTACTGGCGGGACGTGTTCTTCTCGCCGGAGTTCATCCTGTTCTCCTTCGCGTTCATCACCGATCCGAAGGTGGCTCCCCGCAGCGAGCGCGGGCGGATGGTATACGGCGGCGTGAACGCGGTGCTGTGGGCGCTGGCGATGCTCTACCCGCTCATGACGCCGGATGAGCCCGCCGGAAGGGCCTACGTCCTGAACCTCTCGCTGCGCGACCAGTACGTGATCGAGACGATCTTCATCGGCAACCTGCTCTTCGTGCAGCTCTTCCTGCGGCGCTGGATGGATGTCCGCTGGCCGGCCACCCGCCCGATGGATCCGGTCGAACTGGTCTGGGGGGAGAGCGGCGGGTTCATCCAGGACACCTTCACCGGGTTCGGCGAACAGCAGGCCCGCGACCTGGCCGGGAAGTTCAGGCGGGAGGTGGTCCCGGCGCGGCAGGTGATCGTGCAGCAGGGAGAGGCGGCCACGCGGTTCTACATCCTCACAAAAGGAGAAGCGGAGGTGCGGGTGGCCGACGAAGGAGGGCAGGAGCGCAAGGTGGCAGATCTTGTCGCCGGCAATTATTTCGGTGAGATCGCCATTCTGGAGAACACCGCGCGCACCGCGACCGTCCGGGCGAAGACCGACTGCACCCTAATCTCTGTGGACGCGGAGACGTTCAAGGCGGCGGTAGGGCAGTCGGTGGCGGCGGGCGAGGACTTCCGCAAGGAACTGCAGCGGCGCGTGGCCGAGCTGGGACTGGCCCTGGTGCCCCAGGCGAAGGCTTGAGGATGCGGGTCCTGGTCCTCAGCGGCAGCGTCCATCCGGAGTCCAGCGTCCGCAAGGCCTCCGCGGCTGCGGCCACCGCGCTCCGAGAGGTGGGCGCGGAGGTGGACCTGGTGGATCTGGCGGAACTCGGATTGCCCCTCCACGACGGCCGGATCCAGCAACTGCACCACCCCGAGGTGGTCGCATGGGTGGACCGGGCCCAGCAGGCCGACGCGCACGTGTGGGTCTCTCCCGAATTCCACTCCTCCTTTTCCGGCGCGATGAAGAACGCCCTCGACTACCTCTGGTCAGATCACCTGCAGGGGAAACTGGTGGCGTTGATCGGGGTCGTGGGGGGTGCGATGGGGGCCGTCAACACGCTGAACGCGCTGCGGCTGGTCGCGCGCTCGATGGGGGCCTGGGTCCTCCCCGCGCAGCTCTCCCTCACGTCGGCGGAGTGCAAGCAGGGGCTCGGTGAGGAAAACAGAGAACGGATCCACGGGCTCGCTGCCGAGGTCGTCCGCTTCACCCCCCGCCTGCTGCAAGCGGACGACTAGGTACGTGACAGCGCAGCGTCCCTCTGCCGGCGTCGTCTGGGCTAGTGGTGCGGCAGGTTGCTGATGGCCCGCAGCCGGCGGGCGACCTCGCGCAGGATCCCCAGCGTGATCTTGGAATTGCGCTCGAGCAGCTTCGTGAAATCCCATGAGGCGAGGCCGAGGCAGACGGTGGGTTCTTCGGCGACCACGTGGGCTATCCGCGGCATCTGATCGAGCACCGAGAGTTCGCCGAAGAACTCACTCGGGCCGAGCCGGTTGAGGACCTCTCCGCCGCGAAGCACCTTCACCCGGCCGCTCACGATCACGTAGCAGCCCGTCCCCACCTGCCCTTGCCGGACGATGTACCGCCCAGCGGGAAATTCGATCTCCGTCGCCTTGTCTGCGATGAGGCCGAGCGACTGCGGCGACATCTCCGAGAACAGTTGGACCCGGCGAAGCAGCGCAATCTTCTCTTTCTTGGTCAGTGGCATGGGTGGTGCAGATTTTCTTCGACGGGCAGAGGAAGGGTCCTGTCGTATGGGATTACAGGTTGCGGTCAGCCCAGCGGAGCGCCCGCCAGCCGGCGACCGTTAGACTGGCGAGGATGACCAGCGTCCACCCCAGCACGGCCAGCCCATGTCGACGCCGGCGGCCGCGGCGGGCTGGCAGCCCGTAGGGTGTGCGCGGGATGGCGCTGACAGTCATCGTTCATTGTGTTCCCTCAGCGTGAGCGTTTCAGACCAGCAGGAACGTTCCCACGGCGCGCCCAACCTTCCTTATCACCATGGTGCTGACACAAGCGCCGCCGGCCGTTCGGGAGAGCGTCCCGGCCGTGTTCTTTGAACGGGCCGCCGCGCACCCGGGGCAGGTTGCTCTCCGCCGGAAGCGGTTTGGTCTCTGGCAGCCGGTCACGTGGGGGGAGTACGCCGAGCAGGTCCGCCTGGTGGCTTACGCCTTGCTGGCGTTGGGGATCAACCCGGGCGAGCGGGTCGGCCTCATCGGCGAGAATCGCCCGGAATGGCTGTTCGCCGACCTTGGCATCCAGTCCACCGGCGGATGGACGGCGGGGATCTACACCACGAGCAGTCCCGACCAGATCGCCTACATCCTCGATCACGCGGGGTGCCGCTTCTTCATTGTTGAAGGGGAGGAGCAGTTCGACAAGGCGCTCGAAGTCCGCGCCCGCCTGCCCGCCCTCGAGCGGATCATCGTGATGGACCCCGAAGGGCTGCGCACCTTCCGGGACCCGCAGGTCCTGACGTGGGAGGAGTTCCTGAACCTGGGGCGGGTCCACCGGGAGGAGCATCCTGCCGCGGTTGAGGCGCGCCTCGGGCGGATTGCGCCCGATGACGTCGCCGTCCTCATCTATACCTCGGGGACGACCGGGCCACCCAAGGGCGCGATGCTGACGCACCGGAACATCATCTGGACCACGGACGCACTCAGCGCTGTCACGAGGTACCGTTCCGATGACGAGGTCTTTTCCTATCTACCGCTCTCACACATTGCCGAGCGGTTACTATCAGTTTTTGTCCCTGCGCGCTTCGGGGGTGTGGTGAACTTCGTCGAGAACGTGGACACTGTGATGGAGAACCTCCGCGAGGTCGCGCCCACCATCCTCTTCGGCGTGCCGAGGATCTGGGAGAAGCTCTACTCCGCCGTGTCGCTGCACATGCGTGAGGTCGATCCGGTGAAGCGGACCGCCTACCGGCTCACCGTGGCCGTCGGCCGTCGGGCCGCCCCCCCCCGGTGGATGGGGCGGCCACTCCCGATTGGACTCCGCCTGCTCTATGGTCTCTGCGATCTTGCCGTTCTCCGTCCGCTTCGCCGTCGCCTGGGGCTGCACCGGGTCCGGTCGGTGCTCTCCGGCGCGGCGCCGATTGCCCCCGACATCCTGGGCTACTTCTGGAGCATCGGTGTCCCGATCCGGGAGATCTACGGTCAGACGGAGGGGAGCGGCCCTACCTCCGTGCACCGGGAGGGGGATGTGCGGCTTGGCACGGTGGGCGTGCCGCTGCCCGGTGTGGAGGTCCGGCTCGCCCAGGACGGCGAGATCCTGGTGCGCGGCGGCAACGTCTTTACAGGGTACTTCAAGGATCCGGAGGCAACCGCGGCCGCGCTCCGCGACGGCTGGCTACAATCGGGAGACGTCGGCGTTTTCGATCAGGACGGCCACCTGCGCATCACTGATCGGAAGAAAGACATCTTCATCACCGCCGCCGGCAAGAACATCGCCCCTCAGTACATCGAGAACAAGTTGAAGTTCTCCCCCTACATCAACGACGCGGTCGTCATCGGCGACCGCCGCCGCTACTTGGTGGCACTGATTGTGATCGATGAGGAGAACGTCACCGAGTGGGCGCAGGACCGCCGGTTGCCGTTCACGACCTACACCGCCCTCTCGCAGCATGACGAGGTGCGGGAGTTGATCGCGCGCGAGGTGGAGGCGGTGAACAAAACCGTCTCCTCACCGGAGCAGGTGAAGAAGTTCGCGATCCTGCCCAAGCGTCTCTACGCGGAGGACGGCGAGGTGACGCCCACGCTCAAGGTCAAACGCAAGGCCATCATGGAGAAGTATGCAGATCTGATCGAGCCTCTGTATGCGAGCGCGTAGTCGGTGGAAGAATCGGCGGCTGGCTCAGGCGCGGCGGCCTGCCTCGCCGTACACGTTCCGACGGTGGCGGATGACGAAGATTCGCACCTCATCTCCGGCCACCCGGTAGACGACACGGTAGTCTCCCACCCGTAACTTCCAGTATCCTTTCAGCGTCCCCCGCAGTGGCGACCCGTACCGCTGGGGTGCTGCGGTGAGGCGCGTCTCGATCGCTCGCGCGATGCGCCGCCGTTGATCGGCAGGAACCTTGGGAAGATCATCGTCGGCGACGGCCGGATGGTAGACGAGGCGGTAGGGCATCTAGCGGCGGGTGCGCCCCGCCGCCCAGACCTGCTTATGGGAGACAGCCGTTCGCCGGTCAAATGTGCGCTCACGCCTCTGGGCAAGCGATATCAGCGCTTCGTCCTCCTCGGCTTCCAGGGCCTGGCGGACGAGGTCGCGGACCTTCAGGGATAGCGAGATCCCCTCTCGCTTGGCGAGTCGCTTCACGACGTCGTACACAGGTCGCTCAAGGACAACGTTGACTCTAGGATTGCGAGCGGGCATAGTCTCTTCCCTCCACGAGGGAGTGTATCACTGGTGATGCACCGTGACAATCCGCATTTTAGTTAGGGGTCTTCCTCGGCCCGAGGCAGAGGAAGGCGGTGGGGCCACCGAGAACCAGAAAGGGACTGGCCCGGCGATTTGTGCCGGGCCGACGATCGTGTTCTTTGGGTGCTGAACATCGTCGAGGAGGCAAAGCGTGGACGAGATCATCCGCAATGTTCGAATGCTCACGAGCCTCACCCCGGACCAGATCCGGCGCCTGAGTGCCGCCGCATCCCGCACGACGCTCGCGGCCGGCCAGGTGCTGTTCACCGAAGGTGATCCCACGGGCGGGGTCTTCATCGTCGAGCGGGGTCGGGTGCAGTTGACGCGCCGGGGGGCCCCCATCGCCACCCTGGGACCCGGGGAGATGTTCGGTGAGATGGCGTCTCTGGACGGCGGTCCGCGGGTCGTGACCGTGACCGCTGGCGAGCCCACGACGCTCATTGCGATTCCCGCCGCCGCCTATAACGCGGTCGTCTTCGAGAACGCTGCCGTCCTCAAGGAAGTGCTGCGCGTCGTCCTGAGCCGCGTCCGCGGCCTCGAGGGGGCCATCGAGAGCAAATAGGGAATGAAGACCGCGTCCCCACGTCCTTCACCGAACCTCGCGCCGATACCTACGCCCAGCGGCGGCGGATCTTGTACCGCCGGTAGCCTTTGACCGACGGCTCCTGCGTGATTCCCAGATACAACTCCTGTACGTGCGGGTTTTCCCGCAGCCGCGCGGCCGGACCCTCCAGCACGATCCGTCCGCTCTCCAGCACGTACCCCGAGTGGGCGACCTCCAGCGCCATGCGGGCGTTCTGCTCGACCAGCAGAATGGCCGTTCCAGCGGAGTTGACCTCCCGGATGATGCGAAAGATCTCCTGGACCACCAGGGGCGCCAGGCCGAGGGAAGGTTCATCGAGCATTAGCAGCCTCGGACGCCCGACCAGCGCCCGCGCGATCGCCAGCATCTGCTGCTCTCCGCCTGAGAGCGTCCCCGCCACCTGGCGGCGGCGCTCGCGCAGCACGGGGAAGAGGTTCTGCACACGCTCGAGATCCTCGCGCACACCGCCACCCCGCCGGGTGTACGCGCCGAGGGCCAGGTTCTCCATCACGGAGAGTTCGGGGAAGATGCCCCGCCCCTCCGGGATGTAGGCTACGCCCAGGCGGGCCACATCCTCAGGGTCCCATCCGTTGACGCGCCGCCCCATCACCTCTACCGTTCCC
>JANONS010000138.1:0-4628 GCA_031420915.1 Armatimonadota bacterium | reverse complement strand
GATAGTAGAGGCCCGGCTGTGCGATGCTCAGGGCCCCAACGGAAATCCGACGTCTGTCACGGTATCACATCACTGTCACAATTATGTGTAAGCCTACCATATTCGCCTCCGCCGCAGAAAATCCCCCTTCCGCGCGACCCCCCTGGACCCTCTCACCCGTTGGACAGGGTCTCCAGCGGCGCGTACCCCAGCGCCAGCCGCTTCACCCCCATCGTGAACTGCACCGTGACCACCGCGCGGACGCCCTCCCCTTCCACTTCTAGCACCCGCCCCTCCCCAAACCTGGCGTGGCGCACTCGCGCTCCCACCGGAGGCACAACCACCTCCCGTTCCTGGTCCGGCCAGAGGCCCGCGGGCGCGTGCGGCGTCGTGGCCGGACGCAGCAGCGCCTGGGGTATCTCATCCACGAAGCGCGATGGGACGCTCGGGTGGACCGCTCCGAAGATCATCCGCTGCCTGGCGTAGGTGACGTAGAGGCGCTCCTTCGCCCGGGTCATCCCCACGTAGCAGAGGCGGCGTTCCTCCTCCAGCCCTCCCTCCTCCTCGATCGTGCGCACGTGTGGAAACAGCCCCTCCTCCATCCCGGCCAGGAAGACCAGCGGGAACTCCAGTCCTTTAGCGCTGTGCAGCGTCATCAGGGTGAGGCGGTCCGCCTGCTCCTGCCAGGTGTCGATATCCGTGATCAGCGCCAGGTGCTGCAGGAAGGCCTCCAGGCTCTCCTCCCCCGTCACCGTCTCGAACTCCTGCGCGACCGTCACGAGTTCCCTCAGGTTCTCCAGCCGGGAATAGGCCTCCTCGGTTCCCTCCCGCTCGAGCATCTGCTGGTAGCCCGTCTCCACGATCGTCTGCTCAATCACGTCGCTCGCCCGCACGCGCCCCGTGCGGTCGCGAATCCGTTCGATCAAACCGACGAACTCGCCGATCGCACGGGCGGCGGCGTTGGGCAACTCCTCCAGCGCCTCGGGCAGGGTCATCGCTTCAAAGAGCATCACGCCTCGCCGCTCGGCGAACGCCTCGAGCCGCCCCAGCGAGACCTCCCCGATGCCGCGCCGCGGGACGTTGATGACGCGTCGCAGGCTCGCCACATCCTGTGCGTGCTGCGCCAGGCGGAGGTACGCCAGGATATCCTTCACCTCTCTGCGCTCGTAGAAGCGCACGCCGCCGACCACCTGGTAGGGGATGCCGGCGCGCAGGCACTGCTCCTCGAACAGGCGGGACTGCGCGTTCGTCCGGTAGAGGACCACCGCGTCGCGATAGAGGCGACCATCGGCATGGACGCGTTTGACGGCGTCTACGATGAAGCGGGCCTCATCGTGGCCATCGAATGCCTCGTAGACGAACACCGGCTCGCCGTCGGCGTTGTCCGTCCAGAGCCGTTTCTCGTGCCGGTGGGGGTTGTGCCGGATGACCTCTGAGGCCGCCTGGAGAATGCTCTTGGTCGATCGGTAGTTCTGCTCCAGTTTGAAGACGACGGCGTCGGGGAAGCCCTGCTCGAAGTCGAGAATGTTGCGGATATCGGCGCCGCGGAACTTGTAGATCGACTGGTCATCGTCGCCGACACAGCAGACGTTGCGGTACTTCGCGGCCAGCGCCGCGATCAGCTGGTACTGCACGCGGTTCGTATCCTGGTACTCATCCACCAGGATGTGTGGGAAGCGCTGCTGATACTCCTCCAACACCTCCGGCGCTTCCTCGAAGAGGCGGAGCGTCTCCAGCAGCAGGTCGTCGAAGTCCACCGCGCCGCGCTGCCGCAGCATCGCCTGATAGCCGCGATAGGCACGCGCGACCGCCTCTGTGAAAAAGTTCTCCGCCTGCGCGGCATACTCGGCGGGGCCCAGCCCCTCGTCCTTGGCGCGGCCGATCATCGCCAGCACCGCCACGGGTGGGAACCGCTGTTCACTCAGACCCGCGTCCGCCAGCACCTCGCGCATCAGCGCCCGCTGGTCCTCGGTGTCGTAGATGACGAAGTTCTTGGGGACGCCGATCCGCTCGCCGTGCCGGCGCAGGATCCGGCTGCAAGTGTGATGGAACGTGCCGATCCAGATCCCCCGCGCGATTGGGCCGCCCAGCAGCCGGTCCACCCGCTCCCGCATCTCGTTGGCCGCCTTGTTGGTGAAGGTGACCGCCAGGATCTGCTGCGGGCGGAGGCGCCGCTCCCGGATCAGGTAGGCGATCCGGTAAGCCAGGACCCGGGTCTTCCCCGAGCCGGCACCCGCCAGGATGAGAAGCGGGCCCCCCTGGTGCTGTACTGCCTTCAACTGCGGCGGATTCAGGTCCGCCAAGAGCTCGACTTTGGGATCCATCCGAAGCGCTTCCGACCTGCAGGGTTCACACGGCGGCGCCCGAGGCCACGAAGGTTGCCCTTTCCTCCCTCACCCCTCCACGAAGAATCGGCAGGAACGCCTCCGCCGTGACAATAGGGATGTCCTGGTAGACCTTGACGCCAAGAACGTGTGGGTCTCCGCTGATGATGAAATCGACCCCGCCTGAAACCGCGCAGGCAAGCACCACATCGTCGTCGGGATCCTTCGTAATCACGGGTGGGACATCCGCCAGGGTGACCAGGATGGCGTCGTGTCGAAGGGCTGCCGCTGAGACCGCAATGGTCGCGGGGGTGACATGCCGGTACCGATCCCGGATGTGCGGCCGGGTGAGAACGTCCTGATATTCTTCGACGATCTGCGCGCACGTCACCAGGGCCACGCTTCCGGCCACCCACGCCGCGAGGACCTGACCCGCGGCGCCGTGAGGCGAAATCGTGCCCCGGACCAGCACGTTCGTGTCAGGAGTGACTCGAAGCATCGATCAACCCCGCCGTGCGGCCCTGCGCTTGGCCTGCCTGACTTCCCGGACTGCACGGTCCACGTCCTGCGCCGCCTGACGGTCGTCTACTCCAGCGTTCGCCTCCCAGATCTCTTGAAATACCTTGAGCGCTTCGGCCCGCTGACGCTGAAACCGCTCGTACTCCTCGTAGGGGATCAGGGCGGCCATGGGCCTCCCCCGACGATGAATAATGAACTCGTCCC
This sequence comes from Armatimonadota bacterium, assembly GCA_031420915.1. Classification (GTDB taxonomy): domain Bacteria; phylum Sysuimicrobiota; class Sysuimicrobiia; order Sysuimicrobiales; family Humicultoraceae; genus JANONS01. The sequence continues at coordinate 1,602 of JANONS010000138.1, read as the reverse complement.
CGCGGTAGCGAGCCTGGTCCAGGAGATCGCCCAGCCGGTCCCGCACGGTCTTCGTATCAATCTTTTTTCCAGGCATTCCCCAAACCTCCATGATTTCCAAAACATTCAAAACATCCATGGAAATGGTACCGCCGGCGGCGCAGAGGCGTCAAGAGACAGAGCCGCCTGTCCGCCGGTTACTCCCATTCAATCGTCGCGGGGGGTTTGCTCGTGATGTCGTAGAGCACGCGGGCGACGCCGGGGACCTCTCGGGTGATGCGGCTGGCGAGCCGCTCCAGCAGGTCATCCGGGAGCCGGGCCCAGTCGGCGGTCATGCCGTCCTCGCTCGTCACGGCCCGCACCGCCACCGCATCGCCGTACGTCCGCGCGTCCCCCACCACGCCCACGGTGGGGACCGTCAGCAGGACGGCGAACGCCTGCCAGAGATCCCGCTGCTTCCCCGCCGCCAGGACCTCCTCGCGTACGATCGCATCCGCGGCCCGCAGGCGCTGCAACCGCTCCGCCGTCACCTCGCCCACCACGCGGATCGCCAGCCCCGGACCGGGGAAGGGATGGCGCTCGATCAGCGCATCGGGCAGGCCGACCTGGCGCGCGATCTCCCGCACCTCGTCCTTGAAAAGTTCACGCAGCGGCTCGAGCAGGCGCAGCCGCATCCGCTCCGGGAGGCCCCCAACGTTGTGATGCGTCTTGATCCGCGCTGCCGTCCGCGTCCCGCTCTCAATCACATCCGGGTAGAGGGTCCCCTGCACCAGCACATCCACCTGGCCGAGCCGGACCGCCTCCTCCTCGAAGACGCGGATGAACTCCTCGCCGATCGTCCGCCGCTTCTCCTCGGGATCGCTCACGCCACGGAGCCGCTCGATGAAGCGGGCGCGCGCGTCGACGTGGACGAGCGGGATGCCAAAGTGGTCCCGAAAGGTCCGGGCGACCTGCTCGGCCTCATCGGCGCGGAGCAGCCCGTGGTCGACGAAGATGCAGGTGAGGCGATCGCCGATCGCCCGGTGGACGAGCGCGGCCGCCGTCGCGGAATCCACCCCGCCGGACAGGGCGCACAGCGCCGTCTCCGAGCCGGTGGCCGCGCGGATCTCCTCGGTCGATCGATCAATGAAGGACGCCATCGTCCAGGTGGGCCGGCAGCCGCAGACCGTATAGAGGAAGGCCCGCAGCACCTCCCCGCCCCAGGGGGTGTGCGAGACCTCGGGGTGAAACTGCAGGCCATAGAGGCGCCGCGCGGGATCACCCACCGCGGCCACCGCGCCGCCATCCGTGTGGGCAAGGCGGTGGAACCCCGGCGGCAGCCGGACCACGGCGTCCCCGTGGCTCATCCAGCAGGTCAGGCGGTCCTCCAGCCCGATGAACAGCGGATCGGGCTGGTCCACGTAGAGCCGCGTCCGGCCGTATTCGCGGAGGTCGGTAGGCGCGGTCTCCCCGCCCAGCAGGTGGGCCATCGCCTGCATCCCGTAGCAGATCCCCAGGATCGGGAATCCGAGGTGGAAGAGCGCGGCATCCGGACGCGGCGCCCCCGGCGCGTAGACGCTCGCCGGCCCACCCGAGAGGATCAGGCCCTTGGGATGCAGGCGGCGCAGCTCCTCGAGCGGGGTA
>JANONS010000137.1:0-15024 GCA_031420915.1 Armatimonadota bacterium | reverse complement strand
TGACGAAGCAGCAGCTCAACAGCATGCTGTTCAACCACCCCGATGAGTGCATCGACTGCGGCGCGTGCGAGTCCGTCTGCCCGGTGACGGCGATCTTTGCCGAGGCAGATGTGCCGGATCAGTGGAAGCAGTACGTCGGGTTGAACTATGAGGCCTTCGGACTCCAGCCAAAGTAACTGGCCCAACTAAGGCGCGAATACACTAGCAGGGGCACCGATCGGTGCCCCTGCTGATTCTTTGACACACCCTCGAGCGTCAGCTCACCGGGGGCGGCTCGGGCCGCCGCCGCGGTTCAGGCTGCTTGGGCAGCGGTGGGATGTAGGCTGCCGGAGGCGCGGGAGCCACCGGGGCCACCGGCTGGATAACCTGCTCCTTCGCCGGCCCCAGAGCCTCGGCCAGCACCTGGTCCATGTGCTCGACCAGGACAAATCGCAGCCGCCGGCGCACGTTCGCGGCGATCTCGTGCAGATCCTTTTCGTTCTCCTGTGGCAGGATCACGGTTCGGAGGCCCGCGCGGTGAGCGGCCAGGACCTTCTCCTTCAGGCCGCCGATCGGGAGCACGCGTCCGCGCAGCGTGATCTCCCCGGTCATGGCGATGTCCCTCTTCACCGACCGGCCGGTGAGGGCGGACGCCAGGGCGGTGGCCATCGTGATCCCGGCGGAGGGACCATCCTTGGGCACCGCGCCCGCGGGAACGTGGATGTGCACATCCAGCTTCTGATAGAAGTCTTCGGCCAGACCCAGCCGTCGGGCCCGCGAGCGGATGTACGAGAGGGCGGCTTGCGCGGACTCCTTCATGACGTCCCCTAACTGCCCGGTCAGCATCAGCTCGCCGTCCCCCGCCATCAGGGTGGCCTCGACGCCCACGATGTCGCCACCCGCCTCCGTGTAGAGCAGCGCGGTAGCCACACCGACCTCGTCTACCTTCTCCGCCACGCCAAACCGGAAGCGCGGCGGGCCCAGGTACTTGTGCAGGTTCCCGATGGTGAGTCTCACCAGCTTCTCCGACCCGCGGGCCACCCCCGTCGCCACCTTGCGGCAGAGCGCGCCGATCTCTCGCTCCAGGTTCCGCATCCCCGCTTCGCGCGTGTACTCGCGGGCGAGCCGCCGGAGCGCCTCCTCCGTGATGTGGATGTGCCCCACCCCGAGGCCGTTGGCCTTTCGCTGCTTGGGGACGAGGAAGTGCTCGGCGATCTTGATCTTCTCCTCTTCCGTATATCCCGCAAAGCGGATGACCTCCATGCGGTCGCGGAGCGCCGGCGGGACCGTCTCCAGGATGTTGCCGGTCGTGATGAACATGACCTCGCTGAGATCGAGGGCCAGCTCCAGGTAATGGTCACTGAAAGCGTGGTTCTGTTCCGGATCCAGCGCCTCCAGCAGCGCCGCCGAGGGATCGCCCCGGAAATCGATGCCCAGCTTGTCGATCTCGTCCAGCATGAAGACGGGGTTCCGGCTGCCGGCCTGCTTCAGCCCCCCGACAATGCGACCCGGGAGGGCTCCCACGTACGTCCGCCGGTGACCCCGGATCTCCGCTTCATCGCGCACGCCCCCCAGCGACACACGGACGAACTTCCGCCCCAGCGCCCGGGCGATGGACTTGCCCACCGAGGTCTTCCCCACACCCGGCGGACCGATGAAGCACAGGATGGGCCCCTTGGACTCGGGCGACAGCTTCCGCACCGCCAGGTACTCGACGATGCGATCCTTGACCTTCTCCAGGCCGTAGTGGTCTTCGTCCAGGATCCGGCGGGCCTCATCGATGTCCAGCCGGTCCTCCGTCCTGATCGACCAGGGCAGGGCCAGGATCCAGTCGAGATAGGTCCGCACGACGACGGCCTCGGCCACCATCGGCGGCATCTTCTCCAGGCGCGCCAGTTCCTCCAGCGCTTTCTCCTTGACGTGATCCGGGAGGTTGGCCGCCTCGATCTTCTTCCGGTACTCGGCCACCTCCGTCTGGCGCTCATCGGCCTCGCCGAGTTCCTGCTGGATGGCCTTCATCTGTTCCTTGAGGAAGTACTCCCGCTGCGACTTCTCCATCTGTTTCCGCACCCGGTTCTGGATCTTCCGCTCCAGCTCCAGGATGCTGATCTCCCGGCTCAGGACCCCGCCGAGCATCTCCAGGCGGTCCTTGACGCCCATCTCCAGCAGCCGCTGGCGTTCCTCAAGCTTGAGGTTGAGGTGTTGCGCGACCAGGTCCGACAGCCGGCCAGGCTCCTCTGCCTGCATCACGGCGACGAACTGCTCCGGCGGGATCGAGCGGGAGAGGCGGGCAAAGCGCTCAAACTGCGAAGACAGCCCCCGCATGAGCGCCTCCAGCTCCAGGCTCTTCTCGACCGGGTCGGGCCGCGGGGTGTACCGCACCGTGAAGAACGGGTCGGCCTGCGTATATTCCAGGATCTCCGCCCGCACCACGCCCTCCACGATCACCTGCAGGACGCCGTCGGGCTGCTTGCCAACCTGCAGGATGCGGCAGACCGCGCCGGTGCGGTGGATGTCGTCGGGACCCGGGTCCTCCAGGTCGTCCTGCTTCTGCGCCGCGAGGACGATCAACCGGTCCCCCGCCAGCGCGGTCTCAAGGGCCTGCAGCGACTTCGGCCGTCCCACCCCCAGCCCCTGGACCTGGTAGGGGAAGATGACGGTCCCTTTGAGCGGGAGCATCGGCAGAAGTTCCTTCAGGTCAGGGATGGCGGGTGTCTCGTGTGCGTCGCTCATGGGTCCTCCAATCTCTCGTCTCTTGTCGATCTCCATAAATTAGAACGTGCCACGTCGCCGGATGTTCCCCAAATAGCAAAGATGAAGAGCCCTAGGAGGCGGGTTTCTCCTTGGCCAGGTGCTTCAGGTCGGTCACCGTCAGCAGCACCGGGTCCCGCCGGCGTAGGGCAGCCTCCTCGGTGATCACACAGCGCTTCACATCAGTGCGGGAGGGGATCTCATACATAATGTTGAGCATGATCTCCTCGATAATCGTCCTGAGGCCCCTGGCGCCCGTATTGCGGGTCATGGCCTCCCGCGCGATCGCCCGCAGAGCCTCCTCGGTGAAGATCAACTCCACCCCGTCCATCTCCAGAATCTTCTGGTACTGACGCACCAGGGCGTTCCGGGGCTCCACCAGGATCGCCCCCAGGTCGCGCTCGTCCAGGGGATCGAGCGGGACGGCGACGGGCAGGCGCCCCACGAACTCGGGGATCATCCCGTACCGCAGGAGATCCTGGGGCATCACGTGGCTCAGGATCTCGCCCAGCCGCTTCTTCGACCTCGGTTCAATGTGCGCCCCAAAGCCCATGCTCGTCTGCCGGATCCGGCCTTCGATGATGCGTTCCAACCCATCGAAGGACCCTCCGCAGACGAACAGGATGTTGGTGGTGTCGATCTGGATGAATTCCTGATGCGGGTGCTTGCGGCCGCCCTGCGGCGGCACGTTCGCCACGGTGCCCTCCAGGATCTTGAGGAGTGCCTGCTGCACCCCTTCCCCCGAGACGTCCCGGGTGATTGAGGGGTTCTCGCTCTTTCGGGCGATCTTATCGACTTCATCAATATAGATGATCCCGCGTTCGGCCTTTTTGATGTCGTAATCGGCCATCTGGATCAGGCGGAGCAGGATGTTCTCGACATCCTCTCCCACATAGCCGGCTTCCGTCAGCGATGTCGCATCTGCGAGCGCAAACGGCACGTCCAGAATCTTGGCCAGGGTCTGGGCGAGGAGCGTCTTGCCGCAGCCTGTTGGGCCGATCAGGAGGATATTGGACTTCGCGAGCTCGACGTCAGAGGGGCGGCGGGAGCCGATGCGCTTGTAGTGGTTGTAGACCGCGACGGCCAGCGCTTTCTTCGCCCGCTCCTGCCCGACCACGTACTGGCACAGGATGTCATAGATCTCCTTGGGTTTCGGCGTCGCGCGGGGCGCCTGCAGTTGGTCGGTGGAGAGTTCCTCTTCGACGATCTCGTTGCACAGCTCGATGCACTCGTCGCAGATGTACACGCCGGGGCCGGCGACGAGCTTGCGCACCTGCTCCTGCGCCTTTCCGCAGAACGAGCACTTCAGTTTATCCCGCTCATCACCGAAGCGAAACATGGTTGCTACGTGGCCGCCTTGGCCCTCCTCTCTCGAGGCAGAAGGATCTCGTCGATCACCCCATACACCTTGGCTTCCTCCGCGCTCATCCAGAAGTTCCGGTCGGCGTCCCGCTCGATCCGTTCCAAGGGCTGGGAGGTGTGGCGGGCCAGGATCTCGTTCATGATCTGCCGGTCCTTCAGGAACTGGCGCGCCTGGATCTCGATATCCGCCGTGGTCCCCTGCGCGCCGCCCCAGGGCTGGTGCAGCATCATGCGTGAGTACGGCAGCGAGAACCGTTTCCCGTGCGCACCTCCCGCCAGGATCAGCCCGCCACCGCTGGCCGCGAGCCCGATGCAGATCGTGGAGATGTCCGGACGGACGTACTGCATCGTGTCGTGGATCGCCAGCGAGGCGTAGAGGTCGCCGCCAGGACTGTTCACATAGAGGTTGATGTCCTTCTCGGGATCCTCGCTCTCCAGGTAGAGCAACTGCGCGATGACGAGATTGGCCACGTCGTCCTCGATCGGCCCGCCAAGGAAGACGATCCGCTCGCGCAGCAGGCGCGAGTAGATATCATAACCCCGCTCGCCGCGGGGCGTGCTCTCGATGACGTACGGGATCAAGGGCATCCGGTCATGCCTCCTCCGTGATCTCCCGCCCTAACAATTCGTCTCACGAATTGCCGAGGACCCCGGGTTCTGAGGCGAGGGCGACGAGGAACTGCACGGTCTTACGGCGGCGGAGAGTCTCAACCAGCGCGTCGCGACGCCGCTCTTCGTCGAGCCACTCGCGAACCCGCGCAGCATCGTGCTGTAAACTCTGCGCAAGGTTCTCTACCTCGTGAGCGATTTCCTCCTCCGTCGGTGCGATGGACTCGCGCCGGGCGATCTCCTCCAGCACGAGTCGCGTCCGCAACCGCCGTTCCGCCACGGCGGTGAACTCCGCCCGCATCGCCTCCTCTGTCTTGTCGGCTGCCCGGAGGTAGCTTTCCAGGGTCAGGCCGCGGCGGCGGAGCGACTCCATCAGGTCACTGACCAGGTGTTCCACCTCGTGGGCGACCAGGCTCCGGGGCAGATCCACCGTTGCGTGTTCGCTGACGGTGCGCAGCACCGCCTCCGTGTAGGCGTCGGCGCTTCGCTGCGCCGCTTCCCCCACCAGCCGTTCGCGCAGCTGTCCGCGCAGCGCCTCGAGAGTCTCCCCGCCCACCTGCCGGGCAAAAGCATCGTCGAGGGACGGCAGGGCCCGCCGTTTCACGTCAACAGCTACAACGGTGACGCGGTCGTCGGAATTCCCCAGAACGATGGGGCGGCGCTCCGCGCGCCGCAGGCCAGCCAGGCCCTGCTCAAGCGCCTCGGGATAGAGACCGCCGCCGACTTCCACGAGATACTCTTTCCCTGTCTGCAGGCGGGGAAGACCAGGCGATCCCTCGAGCACCTGGATGAGGACGAAATCCCCCTGGGCCGCGGCGTCGTCGCCCGCCGAGACGAGGCTGGCGTGCCGGAGTCGCAGATCCTCGATCGCGGATGCGACGTCTCCCTCGCCCACGGCGCTCTCTTCGCGGGGGACCCGCGCCGACCGGTAGGGGCCGGGATCGACCTCCGGGGCGATGTCGACCGTCGCGGTGAAGCGCAGCGACGCGTGCTCATCCACCTGCTCGCTGGTGACGTCGATCTGGGGCCGGCCGATCGGGGCGAAGCCCGCCTCCTTCACCGCTCGGGCGTATCCGTCAGGCAGGAGGAGTTTGAGGGTCTCATCGATGACGCTCTCCCGCCCGACGTAGCGCTCGAGAATCGCGCGGGGGGCCTTCCCCCGGCGGAACCCCGGGATGGCGACGCGCTGCGCCAGTATCCGATGGGCGGCCGCGACCGCCTTGGACACCTCTTCCGGCGGGAGTTCCACCTCCAGCACCGCCCGGCTCTGCGGCTCACGCCGCCATTGGACCTTCATCGCCGCCTCCACACCCCCACGATATCGCCCGAACGATTGGACAGCAAACGGGCGGCGCAGGTGCAATCCGCCCCACGGCCGCCCGAAACGGTGGTGCGGGCGGAGGGATTTGAACCCCCACCGGCTTTCGCCGACCAGATCCTAAATCTGGCGCCTATGCCAGTTCGGCTACGCCCGCATGCTCACAGTATCCGCCTGCGACGCTGCGTAGACCTGCCAAAGGGCGATGACCAGCGCCTGACAGCACTGGCCATCGAAACACTGCAGGTCGCCGGCGAGGCGGCCGACGACACATGGAGGGCCGTGAGGGACTCGAACCCCCGACACGGGGCTTAAGAGGCCCCTGCTCTACCTGCTGAGCTAACGGCCCCCGCACTGAATGTTTATTATACAGGACGTCCGGAGAGTGTCCAGGCAACCGGCAGGGGTGCTGTGGATCTCTCAACCGACGATCGCGTGCTCCTCCACAAACACAGTGCCGGAGGCCGCCGCGAAGATCGCCAGGTCGTCAACGAGAGCCCGCGCTTCCGGGGAACGCACATCCGCATCGAAATCCTCACGCGACCCCCACACCATCTCCGCCACACCGTTGAACGGAGCCACCTCCCCCCGCGGCACGCGGGTCACGGGGTTGATGAAATAGCGTACGAGACGCGGATAGGTGCGCTGGGCCAACGCGGCATGCGGGCCCGTCCAGTAGGCTCGGAACTCTTCGTCCGTCATCCCGTCCTTCTTCCGAACCCAGACCAGGATCTTGACCATGCTTCACGCTTCTCGGCCGATCGCCAGCGCACCTTTCGCGATCCGGTCCCGCGGCACCGCGGGACGAGCCGGTGCGGGGTCAGCGACAGCTCTTTGCCCAGCTGACACGACGTGAGACCGAGGTCCTGGAGTGACTCGCCATGGGCCTCCCCAACCGGCAAATCGCCCGGCGCCTCTTTCTGTCGGAGAAGACTGTGCGCAACTATAGGCCCAACGCTCAGATGACAGTGCCCCCAAGGTAGGCACGCCATAGCGCCCTAGCTGCTCCGCCGCCAGTCCCTGAGGATCTCTCTAGCCGCATTGTATCCGGGGGCGCCCATCACCCCGCCCCCCGGGTGCGTACCGGAGCCGCAGAGATAGAGGCCACGGATCGGGGTGCGGTAGCGGGCCCACCCCGGGAACGGGCGCATGACGAAGAGCCGGTCCGGCGTCATTTCCCCGTGGAAGATGTCCCCGCCGGTGAGGGCGAACTCCCGCTCCAGGTCCAGCGGGCTCAGCACCTGCCGGTGCACGATGAGGTCTGTGATGTTGGGCGCGTACGCGGCGAGCGTCTCGATGACGCGGTCGGCATAAGACTCTTTGAGCCCATCCCATGATCCGTCAGAGAGCGCGTACGGGGTGTACTGGACAAAGATGGACATCAGGTGTCTGCCCGCCGGCGCGAGCGACGGGTCGTAGGTCGTGGGGATGGTGATCTCCAGGAAGGGATGCGCAGAGGGTTTCCCGCCGCGCGCATCATCCCAGGCCCGATCGATGTACTCCATCGAGGGGCCGATGTGGATGGTGCCACGGTGCTGCGGCCCGGCAGTCGTCCCCGGTGCGGCGGTGAAGTTCGGCAGCCCGTCGAGGGCGAGGTTGATCTTCATCGCCACGCCCGCGGTCCGGATGGATGCGACCTCGCGGCGGAATCCATCGTCGAGGGCGGCCTCGGGCACCAGGCGGAGGAAGGTGCGCTTGGGGTCGGCGTTGGACGCGATGACGCTCGATGCGATCTCCTTGCCGCCCTGCAGGACCACGCCGTGCGCCCGGCCATCCCTGACGAGGATCTGCGCGACCTCGGCCTCCGTGCGGATCTCTGCCCCATGTTGCCGCGCGGCGGCGGCCAGCGCCTGGGTAATCGTGCCCATGCCTCCGCGCACGAATCCCCACAGGCCGCGCTTGCCCGCGGCCTGACCCATACAGTGATGGAAGAGGACATACGCCGTCCCCGGGGTCGAGGGCCCGCCCCGGGCACCGATCACGCCGTCGGTGGCGAGGGCGGCCTTGAGTTCAGAGGAGTCAAACCACCCGTCGAGGAAGTCGCGCGCGCTCTGGGTGAGGAGACGCAGCGCCTGCGCCAACGTCAGCGGCGGCAGCCGGAGCGCCTGCCAGGCTAGACGCCCCAGCGGCCAGAGGTCTCGCCAGCGCCTGGCCTGGATGTCGGGAGGAGTGGTCAGCAGCCACGGCTCGATGAACACCGCCAGGCGGGCCAGGACGGCTTCGTACTCGACATAGCGGCGGGCGTCGCGCGGTGAGAAGCGGGCGATCTCATCGGCGGTGCGGCGATCATCGCGCCAGAGGAACAAGCGCCGGCCATCGGGGAACGGGCTGAAGGAGGCGGGATCCTTCGGCAGGATCTCATACCCGAAGCGTTCCAACTCCAGGTCACGGATGATCCGCGGCTGTAGCAGTCCGCATAGATACGCCGCGGTCGACACGCGGTAGCCCGGCCAGACCTCCTCGGTGACACAGGCACCGCCCACGATGTGGCGGCGCTCCAGGACGAGGACGCGCAGTCCCGCCCGGGCCAGGTAGGCGGCTGTTACCAGGCCGTTGTGACCGCCGCCGACGATGATCGTGTCGTACGGCGGGCTTCGCCTCACTTCTTGCGTGGCTTCCGGCGGGCAGCTGGTCGTCTATTCGGGCCAACGCTCTTGCGGCCGACCAGGTCTTCGAGGAACTCCTCGTGTTCGACCTCGTCCTTCAGCAGCTCGGTGACCAACTGGTAGGTGACGGGGTCCTTGCCGAAGGTCATCTTGGCGACCTCATTGTAGTGTCTGATTGCCGCCACCTCGGAGGCAAGCTGGTCCCGCACCATCCCCTCCGCATCACGGAAATTCTTGCGGGGGGCGACCCAGGGGGCGCCGGCGCCTTCTTCCCAGTCTCGCGGATGGACCACCGGGTTACCGCTGAGTTCGAGGATTCGGTTGGCGAGCTTCTCCGCATGCCCCAGTTCCTCCAGTGCATCTTCCTGAAAATGCTCCATGAGCTCCTCGCCATGGAACCCTTCCGCGACAATCCCGGTCAGCCAGAGAGAGAAGAAGACCTGCAACTCGTGCAGGTAGGCTTTCCGGAGTTCGTTGATGAGAGCGTTGACATCCACCTCAAGAATCGCGCGAGCCGTTGTTCCCATCGCAGACACCCCCGATCGAGGATTGGGACCTAGTCAAGTGTAACGCCTCGTGGGAGATCCGCGCCAGGTTCTCTGGATGACCCTTTGGCCCTCGCTCGATTTCATATGGGGAGATGGATTCAGGCCTAGGCCTACCGCTCTTCCGCTGAGCGTCCATTGCCAGCTGAAGGTCGAGTTTCCAGCTCAGAGCGCTAGCTAGGCGCGGGTAGACACTCGCTCGTCCGCATCACAAGGGCGCGTGTTCCAAGCACGTTCAACAACTCTAATTGCCATCCCTGGAGCTTCCGTCGCAACTCCGACGAGAACACATCCAAGCGACAGCAACCCATGTATGCAGGGTTCTTCCTCACTTGATGTCGCGTTGGCTTGGTTACAGAACGCCGGAACTGTGACTCCTGCAATCCGGAGGCCCCAGCCCAGAACGCAACCAAGTCTTCGTGCCCGTAGGTCGGGTGGGCGTAGATTCTTGCGGATATCTGGGACATGGCGATCCCCACGCACCTCGTCAACCGCGAAACTGTGGCCTTCCCGGCGTAGTTGTCTTGCGAGATAGCGGGCTTCAGTCTTCACACGCATTGGCCATCACCCCCAAGTCCCCCTACTTATATCGCGTTCCAAGCAAACAAAAAGAGGGGGAACTTTCCCCTCCTCTCCCTCTCCTATGTGGCGCGCCCGGAGGGAATTGAACCCCCGACCTGCAGATTCGAAGTCTGCCGCTCTATCCAACTGAGCTACGGGCGCGCGCCCGGCCCTATTCTATCATGGAGAATCGGCGAGTCTCCGGCGAAGCGAGTGTAGATCATAGCTGCGGCCAGAACGAGCCACAGCTCAGCGATCGCGCAGGCGCAAGGTTCGTTCTAGGGTGCGACCGGATACCCCACGTTGGTGAGCGCCTGCCGCAGCCGCTCCTCGGTCACCTGTGCGGCGTCGAAGACCACATCCACCGTCTTCTGCGCTGCATTCCCCTCGACCGTCGTGACCCCGGGCACGGTCTTCAATGTCATCGTGACCGTGGCAACGCAGCCGTCGCAGTGAATCCGTGGAACGCTAAACGTCCGCTTCATGGCTCCTCCCCTCCTCTCATATAGAGAGCCCCGGCCTGAACAACCGCAGCCGGAGACTGTTGCTGACCACCGTGACCGAGCTCGCCGCCATCGCCAGCGCCGCAAAGACCGGGTTCAGCAGCACACCGATGAACGGGTAGAGCACACCCGCGGCCACCGGAATCAGGACCACATTATAGATGAACGCCCAGAAGAGGTTCTGCCGGATCGTCCGCACCGTCTGGCGGCTGAGCGCGATCGCGGTGAGCACCCCCCGTAGATCGCTGCCGACCAGCACGACGTCCGAGGATTCGATGGCGACGTCTGTGCCGGCCCCGATGGCGATTCCCACATCCGCCTGGGCCAGCGCGGGCGCATCGTTGATGCCGTCGCCGACCATGGCGACGGTGCGGCCGGCCTCCTGCAATCCGCGGATCTCCGCCGCCTTCTGCTCAGGACGCACCTCCGCCAGCACGCGCTCGATGCCTGCCTCGCGGGCGATCGCCTGGGCGGTCGTCCGGTTGTCGCCGGTGAGCATGATGACCTCCACGCCGAGGCGGCGGAGGGCGCGCACCACCTCCACAGCACCAGGTTTTAGCGTGTCGGCCACCGCCACGATCCCGGCAGGCACGCCGTCCACCGCAACATACATCGGTGTCTTCCCTTCGCGCGCCAGGGCTGCCGCTGACTCGGCAAGACCATCCACCTGGAGGCCCTGGCCTTCCATGAGCCGCAGATTCCCGGCCACCACGCGCCGCCCCTGGACCTCCGCCACGATGCCCTGCCCCGGGATGGCGTCGAAGTCATCGGGCTCCCCGACCTCGATCCCCAAGGCCCTCGCCCGGGTCATGATCGCCTCCGCGAGCGGGTGCTCGGAGCCCCGCTCCGCCGCCGCCGCGAACCGGAGGAGCTCACCCTCCCGAAAGCCGTTGTGGGGGATGACGTCCGTGACCTCCGGCTTGCCGCGCGTCAGGGTCCCCGTCTTGTCCAGGACGATCACGTCGAGCCGATGGGCGCGCTCCAGCGCCTCCGCGTTGCGGATCAACACTCCCTCCTCGGCTCCCCGGCCGACCCCCACCATGATCGCCGTGGGCGTGGCCAGACCGAGCGCGCACGGACAGGCAATGATCAACACCGCCACGAACGCCAGCAGCGCATAGGTCAGGCGCGGCTCCGGCCCGACGAGGAGCCAGACCACGGCGGCGAGCGCCGCGATGCCGATAACCACCGGGACGAAGGACGCGGCGATCCGATCGACCAGTCGCTGAATCGGTGCCTTCGACCCCTGCGCCTCCTCCACCAGGCGGATGATCTGGGCGAGGGCGGTCTCCCTGCCGACCCTGGTGGCGCGGAAGCGAAAGGATCCCGTCGCGTTGATGGTCGCGCCGATGACCTCGTCGCCCTCACGCTTCTCAACGGGGATCGATTCCCCCGTCAGCATCGACTCATCCACCGCGGAGTGGCCCTGGGTCAGGACCCCGTCCACCGGGATCCTTTCGCCGGGACGCACGATCACGATATCGCCAACCTGCACCGCCTCAATGGGGAGATCCACCTCCACCCCATCCCGAAGCAGCCGGGCGGTTTTGGGCCGCAGCCGCGCAAGACGCCGGATCGCCTCAGAGGTTTGTCCCTTCGCGCGCGCTTCGAGGAAGCGGCCGAGCAGAATGAAGGCGATGATGATCGAGGCTGTCTCGAAGTAGACGGTGGGCTCCAGGCCGCTCGCCGAGAAAACCTGTGGCACGAAGGTGGCGACGACACTGTAGCCGTATGCGGCGGAGGTGCCGACCGCGATGAGAGTGTTCATGTCGGCGGTCCGATGGCGGGCGGTCGCCCAGGCTCCTCGATAGAAGCGCCACCCGGCCCAGAACTGCACGGGGGTGGCCAGGAGGAACTGGACCCGCCAGTCGGTGAGGAGCGCGGGGACCCAGAGGTCGGTGAGGCCCATGTGGTGCAGGCTCCCCCAGAGGATGGGAAGGCTGAGCACTACCGCAACGATCAGCCGGATGCGGAGGGCCCGTAACTCGCGCGAGCGGCGCTCCAGTTCGCGGTCGGCAGGCTCCCCCACGACCTCCAACGGTTCGTACCCGGCGTCCCGGATCACCCGCCGCAGGTCCTCCACCGAGGTCACGCGGGAAACGTAGTCGACGAGTGCCTGTTCGCTCGCCAGGTTGACCGTGGCCGCCCGCACGCCCTCCACGAGCCGCAGCGCCCGCTCGATCTGCTCGCCTGAAGGGGCGCTCTCGAGCCCTTTGATCGGAATGACGGCGCGCTCCACGGGCACCTGGTACCCTGTGCCCTCGACCGCTCGGATCAGATCATCCAGCCTGGTCGCGGTGGGGTCGAACGTGACTGTGGCCCGCTCCGCGGCCAGGTTAACGGCGGCCTCCTCCACGCCCCGCGCCCGCCGCAGCCCGCCTTCGACCGCGGCCACGCAGCTGGCGCACGACATCCCCTCGATAGGCAGGTCAAGCCGCCTGGTGCGCCTCGTTGCCGTCCTTGTCTGGTCCATGTGCTCCTACAGTTTGCTCGACATCTCGAAAACCTCGAGGATCTCCCGGATGGTCCGCCGCCGCTCCGTCGCATCGCCAGACTGGATGGCGGTGGTGGCGCAGTGCTCCAGGTGGTCCCCCAGAAGGATCGCATTCACCCTGTCGATCGCCCGCTGGACGGCCAGGGTCTGCCTGACGATGTCGATGCAGTAGGCGCCTTCCTCCACCATCCGCTCCACACCCTGGATGTGGCCTGAGACGCTGCGAAGCCGCGTCAGCACACGCTGGCGCTCCTCTGGGCTGCCGTGTTTGCCCTCTCCCGGCTGCATCACGATCCTCCTTTGCTCGCCGTGCGAGTCCCCGCGCCATCCCCCCCCTACTGGGAGGGGGTCATGCAAGCCTACTCTACCCCCCGGGGGAACAGGAGTCAAGTACGCCTGGACCCGGCAGGGGAAGACTAACCCGGTGGCGAATGGGGCATAGTGTAAGTAACTTCATAGGACAAGCTATCCCGCGATAAAGGCACCCCGCTCGCGAGGGCGGTTCGCAAAGCCAACGGGACTGGAGAAGCCAGTCGGCCGGGCTACCGAACGGGAAGGCCTGACGCCTTCCCTGACGGGAAGGCGTTTCGCTTTTGTGCGAAGCGCGGAGGCAAGAGCTGGTGGACGCGCTTGTGAATTGGGAGTTTTGGGCCGGAGTCCTCCTGGCCGGGCTGTGTGCCCTGGGGGCTCTCCTCCGGTGGATCATGTTGGGCGACGGTCGCTCCGCAACACCGCATCCCTCGATTAACCCGCCTCTCCACTTCCAGCAGTCGCCACTGACCCACGCGCATCCTGAAGCGGCCGTCGCCCTGCGTGCTTCACCCGCCCCTCACTCCTCCGTCCAGAAAGAGCAACTCGCCTCTCCCGCCGCCTGACCCTTCGCTGAGATTCCCCCGATCTCTTTCAGGAATACGTGTGGCAGTGGTATGCGTATGATGGAAGAGGGGGTGATGCTCCATGCCCAAGACGGTGATCGTCTACTCCCAACCTGGCTGACTGTTCTGCGGCAAGGTGAAGGAGTTCCTTCACCAAAAGGGCGTCGCGTTTACGGAGAAGGATGTCTCGGCGGACGACCGGGCGCTCGACGAGGTCATGGCCATGGGCTTTGCGGCCACACCCGTCACCATCATCGACGGCGAGCCGGTGGTCGGGTTCAACCGGACCAGGCTTGAACAGCTGCTCGGTTCAGGATGGAGAGTAGGAACCGTATGCCCGTCACGTGGGAGGATGTCGAGCGGATTCTGACCACCAGCAAGACCCTCGCCGTGGTGGGGTTGTCGGACAACCCAGACCGTGACAGCCACCAGATTGCCGGCTATCTGCAACAGGCAGGGTACCGGATCATTCCCGTGAACCCCCGGATCGTGGAGGCGCTCGGTGAGAAGGCTTATCCCAGCCTGCGGGACATTCCCGAGCGGGTGGATGTCGTGCAGATCTTCCGCAGGTCCCAAGACGTCCCGCCGATCGTCGATGAGGCGATCGCCGTCGGGGCCAAGGTCGTCTGGATGCAGTCGGGCATCGTGCACGAAGAGGCGGCCGCCCGCGCGGAAGCCGCAGGGTTAACGGTCGTGATGGACGCCTGCATGCGCTCAGCGCATCGCGCCCTGCGCGCATCGGGCCGGCTCTGACGCGCCCCGCCTGCGTAGAGGAATCCCCGGCCATCAGTCGAATGAACAGGGTAGCCTGATGCGACGCATGTGGTTCGAGTTTTGCCACAGAACTTCGCATTAGGCTAACAGGGAGAGGCCAAAACCTCCGAAAAGGCAACCCCCGGGGTGATCCTGGGGGGCGCAAAGTTCCAGGACCGGGCGGGACGCCCGGCCGGCTGAACTGCCGAAGAGGGCTGCACCATGGTGAAGCCCTCTTTCTCTTTTCCGTGGGCGGCAGCCAGGGAGGACACAGGGGAATCATGCGGAGGGGAACACAGGAATCAGGGGTTGGGACACTCGAGGTGATGGTCGCCCTCTCCCTTTATGGGCTCGTCCTTGTGGGCCTGACCGGCCTGCTGGTCGGATCGATCTCCGCGGGAACCGTGGCCGAGACCTCGTCGGTAGCATCCCACCTAGCCAGGCAGCGGCTCGATGAACTGTGCGGTATGACGGTGATCGTGGTGGGCACCACCACCGCAGTGATCGAGGCGCCTCCGGGAGGACGTGACTATACCGTCCAGACCGTTGTGTCGCCTCCGGCGGGCAACGTCATGAACGTCAGTGCCACGGTGACCTGGCAGGTGGCGTTCGGATCGGCGTGCGCGCTTAGCGGATCATGCGCCGGCAACATGCGAACATTGACCCGC
>JANONS010000136.1:0-6892 GCA_031420915.1 Armatimonadota bacterium | reverse complement strand
CCGGCGCTCAACGCGCTGTGGCAACAGCTGCTGCACCTCCGCCAGCAGATGGCGGCCAATGCCGGCTTTGACGATTATCTGGCATTCAAGTGGCAGCAGCTGCACCGATTTGATTACACACCCGCCGACTGTGCCCGTTTCCATCGGGCGATTGAAGAGGTAGCGGGACCGGCTGCTACACGCCTCTACGAAGGGCGCCGCCGGAGCCTGGGGGTCGGGACCCTGCGTCCGTGGGACCTGCATGTCGACCCGTTGGGCCGGCCTCCCCTGCGCCCGTTTCGCGAGAGTGCGGACCTCGTGGCAAAGGCCGCCGCCATCTTTCACCGCGTCGATCCCCAACTGGGTGCGTACTTCGAAATGATGATCCGAGAAGACCTGCTTGACCTGGACAACCGCAAGCACAAGGCGCCCGGCGGGTACAATGTCTCATTCCCGGCCGCGAGGCGGCCCTTCATTTTCATGAACGCGGTCGGAGTGCACAGGGATGTCCAGACCCTGCTGCACGAGAGCGGACACGCCTTCCATGTCTTCGAACGCATTCA
Source organism: Armatimonadota bacterium (assembly GCA_031420915.1). Classification (GTDB taxonomy): domain Bacteria; phylum Sysuimicrobiota; class Sysuimicrobiia; order Sysuimicrobiales; family Humicultoraceae; genus JANONS01. The sequence continues at coordinate 6,350 of JANONS010000136.1, read as the reverse complement.
TCTGCCGTACTTTCAGCAGCGACAGGTCGGGGCGGAATTCAGCGAGGTCGCGTCGATGGCGATGGAGTTGCTGGCCGCACCGTACCTCTCAACAGCACACGGGGGCTTTTATGCCGAGGCCGATGCGGTCCGGGCCCGGGTGGAACACCTCCAGCAGTCCGTCCTCTTCTGGCCCTACATGGCCGTGGTGGACGCGTTTCAACACTGGGCCTACACGAACCCCGCCGCCGCCACCGACCCCGACAACTGCGATGCGCACTGGGGAGCGCTCTGCAAGCGGTTCATGCCCGGTGTGGATTGGAGCGGGCTGGAGCAGGCGTTGATCACCGGCTGGCAGCGCAAACAGCACATCTACACCTACCCGCTGTATTACGTGGAATATGGTCTGGCCCTCCTGGGATCGGTGCAGATCTGGGGGAACGCGCTGCGCGATCAGGCCGCGGCCGTCGAGCGGTACCGTCGCGCCCTGGCATTGGGAGGCACGGTCTCGCTTCCCGAGCTGTATGAAACGGCCGGGGCGAGATTCGCCTTGGATGCGGCCACCCTCCGAACCGCGGTCACGTTGATGGAAGAGACGATAGCCGCACTGGACCCCTCCTGAACCAGCACTACAGGGATCGTGGCCGCTCCCCGGCCGAAGCGGTAGACTGAAAGGGCATGCGGACCGCAACGGAGATCCAGCAGCGCACCGGACTGAGGCGCGCCGCCGTGCTCGGTGCCGGTACCATGGGGCGGGCCATCGCCGCGCATCTGGCGAACGCAGGGATCCCCACACTCATACTCGATCTGGAGGATCTGGCGCAGAAGGCGCGGGAGGCCCTGAAGAAGATCGACCCCGCCCCGCTGTTCCTCCCGGACTTTGACCGCCTGATCACACCCGGCAGCCTGGAAAGCGACCTCGCCCGCGCCGCCGAGGCGGACTGGATCATCGAGGCGATCATCGAAGACCTCCCGGCCAAGCAGGCCCTGCTGGCGCGGCTGCTGCCACACTGGCGGCCGGGGACCATCGTCAGCACGAACACCTCCGGTCTCCCGATCGGCCGGATCGCCGCGGAGGTGCCACAGGAGTTCCGCCGCACCTTTTTGGGGACCCACTTCTTCAACCCGCCACGCTACTTGAAACTGCTTGAGATCATTCCCATTCCGGAGACCGATCCCGCTGCGGCCGACCGGGTGGCCTCGTGGGGGGATCGTCTGCTCGGCAAGGGCATCGTCTACTGCAAGGACACGCCGAACTTCATCGCCAACCGGATCGGGACGTTCGGCTTCTTGCGGACGGTCCACCTGATGCTCGAACAGGGGCTCACGGTGGAGGAGGTCGACGAGCTGACCGGCCCGCTGCTGGGGCGGCCTCGCTCGGCCACCTTCCGCACGGCCGATCTGGTGGGTCTCGATGTCGGCCTGGCGGTGGCGGAGCATGCCTACGAACACCTCCCTCACGATGAGGCGCGGGAGACGTTCCGCGCTCCGGAGCCGATGCGGGAGATGGCGCGGCGGGGATGGCTCGGGGAAAAGACCCGGAGCGGATTCTATCGCCGCGTGGACGGGGAGATCCAGGCCCTTGAGCTCTCGACGATGACCTACCGGCCGCGCCGGCGACCCGCCTTTCCCTGGCTGGAGACCGCGCAGACCATCGACGATCCGGGGGCACGCCTGCGCGCGGCGATCGCCGCGAAGGACCGCGGCGGACAGTTCCTCTGGACCCTGCTGCGCGACGTGCTGGTCTATGCGGCGCGGCGCATCCCGGAGATCAGCGACGACGTCATCAACGTCGACCGGGCGATGCGCTGGGGGTTCGCCTGGGCCCGCGGACCGTTCGAGACCTGGGACGCGCTGGGCCCGCGGGACGTAGCGGCCCGGTTGGAACAGGAAGGCATCGAGGTGCCGCCGGTGGTCGTGCGGATCTTGAAGCAGAAGGAGGGGACCTTCTATCGCCAGCCCGAAGCCGGCGTCCACTACTTCGATCTCGGAGCCTCGGCGTATCGTCCCGTCCCCCCGCTCCCCGGAGTCCTGGTCCTGGCCGACCTGAAGCACTCGGGCCGCATCGTGGCCCGCAACCCCGATGCCACCCTGGTCGATCTGGGGGACGGCGTGGCCTGCGTCGAGTTTCACTCGAAGGTCAACACCATCGGCGCGGACACCATGCGCATGCTGCACACCGCGCTGGACCGGCTCGAGCAGGACTTCGACGCGTTGGTGATCGGGAACCAGGCGAGAGATTTCTCCGCCGGGGCTAACCTGATGCTTCTCCTCCTGGAAGCTCAGGAGGGCAACTGGGAGGACCTGGACCTGGCGGTGCGTCAGTTCCAGGCCTTGATCCAGCGGATCCGCTACGCCCGCAAGCCGGTGGTGGCGGCTCCGACCGGGCGCACCCTGGCCGGCGGGGCGGAGATCTGCCTGGCCTGCGCCCGGATGCAGGCGGCGGCGGAGACATACATAGGGCTGGTGGAAACGGGCGTGGGGTTGATCCCCGCCGGGGGCGGTACGACGGAGATGGTCAGGCGCGCCCAGGCGCGCATCCCCGCAGAGGTGACCGCCGACATGGCCCCGCTGCTGCGGTGGGCCTTTGAGACCGTCGCCCTGGCCAAGGTCTCTCGCTCCGCGCACGAGGCGCAGCGGCTGGGCTATCTGCGTGACAGCGATGGCATCTCCATGAACACCGACCGGGTGATCCAGGATGCCAAGGACGCCGCCCTGGCGATGGCGCGTGTGGGGTACCGCCCGCGGCTGCCCGAGCGCGTCCGGGTCGTGGGACAGCGGGGCCGGGCGGCGCTGGAATCCCTCCTCTACATCCTCAAGACCGGCGGGCATATCACCGCCTATGATGAGGTGGTGGGGCGGAAGCTGGCCTACGTGATGGCCGGGGGCGACGTCCCCGAAGGGACCTGGGTGGAGGAAGAATACCTGCTCGGTCTGGAGCGGGAGGCCTTCGTGAGTCTCTTGGGCGAACCGAAGACGCTGGATCGCATGCGGCATATCCTCCAGACCGGGAAGCCGCTGCGGAACTGAAGGGGTGACGATCATGCGTCAGGCGATGATTGTCTCGGCGGTGCGGACGGCGATCGGGAAATCGCCGCGGGGGATGCTCAAGGACACCCGACCGGACGAACTCGCCGCCGCCGTGATCCGGGAGGCGGTGCGTCGGGTCCCGGGTTTGTCCGGGGAGGCGGTAGAAGACGTGATCCTGGGGTGCGCCATCCCCGAGGCGGAGCAGGGGCTGAACGTGGCCCGGGTGGCGGCCCTGCGCGCGGGGCTGCCGGTCACCACCAGCGGGCAGACGATCAACCGCTTCTGCTCCTCGGGCCTGCAGGCGATCGCCACCGCCGCGTACGAGGTGATGACGGGGCAGGTGGACGTGGCGGTGGCCGGCGGGGTGGAGTCGATGACCCTGATTCCGATGACGGGGAACAAGTACGCGCCCAACCCCGCACTCACCGCGGAGTGGCCGGAGGTCTTCATCTCGATGGGACTGACGGCGGAGAACGTCGCCCGGCGCTTTCACATCGGCCGGGAGGATCAGGACAGGTTCAGCCTGCGCAGCCACCAGCGCGCCGCCGAGGCGATCGGCGCGGGGAAGTTTGCCGATGAGATCCTCTCTCTGACCGTCAGGCGATGGGAGGACGGCAACGGCCATCCCCGGCCGCGCGAGAGCGCCTTCGGCGTGGATGAGGGCGTGCGCCCCGAAACCTCGCTGGAGAAACTCGCCGCCCTGCCGCCGGCCTTTGCGCGAGACGGGGTGGTGACCGCGGGCAACTCCTCGCAGACGAGCGACGGCGCGGCCGCGGTGGTCATCATGGCGGACGCGGTGATGGAGCGGCTGGGCCTGCAACCGCTCGGGATCTTCCGCTCCTTCGCCACCGCCGGCGTGGCCCCGGAACTCATGGGCATCGGGCCGGTAGAGGCGATTCCCAAAGCGCTGCGCCATGCGGGGGTGCGCCTCAAGGACATTGACCTCATTGAGTTGAACGAGGCGTTCGCTGCGCAGACGCTGGCGGTTGTACGCGCGCGGGAACTGGACGAGGCGCGGCTGAACGTGAACGGGGGCGCGATCGCCATCGGCCACCCTCTGGGCGCCACCGGCGCGCGCATGACCGCGACACTGTTGTATGAGATGCAGCGCCGCGGCGTCCGCTACGGGCTGGTGACGATGTGTATCGGCGGTGGGATGGGCGCGGCTGGAGTGTTCGAGCGGCCGTAGGGAGAGGGGCGATGGACGGACAGGAGACGGCGGTCGCCACACGAGGGGGAGGGTTCCTGCTGGCGGAGGTCTCACCTCGAGACGTCTTCACGCCGGAGGATCTGACCGAAGAGCAGCGCCTGGTGGCGCGGACGGTGCAGGAATTTATCGAACGGGAGGTTCTGCCGCACACCGCCGCCCTGGAGGCCAAGGACTGGGATCTCACCCGGCGGCTGATCCGCAGGATCGGCGATCTGGGGGTCCTGGGCGCGGAGGTCCCCGAAGCCTACGGCGGCCTCGCCCTGGACAAGAGCACCTCGCTGGTCATCATCGAGGCACTCGGCCCGGCATCTTCCTTCGGCCTCTCAGTCGGCGCGCACATCGGCATTGGCATGCTGCCGATCGTCTTCTTCGGCACGGAGGCGCAGAAGACGCGCTATCTCCCGCGGATGGCCCGAGGGGAACTGATCGGCGCCTATGCGCTCACCGAGCCGACGGCGGGGTCGGACGCCATGTCCATCCGCACCCGCGCGGTGCGGACTCCCGAGGGCGACGCCTACCTGCTGAGCGGCACCAAACAGTTCATCAGCAACGCCGCGTTCGCCGACCTCTTCGTCACCTTCGCCAAGGTGGAGGGGGAACACCACACCGCCTTCCTCGTGGAGCGTTCGACCCCAGGCCTCACCGTCGGCGACGAAGAACACAAGATGGGCATCAAAGGCACGTCGACCGCGTCGTTGTTCTTCGAGCAGGCCAGGATCCCCGCGGAAAACGTCCTGGGCGAGATCGGTCAGGGGCACAAGGTGGCCTTTAACATCCTCAACGTCGGTCGCTTCAAACTGGCGGCCGGCTGTCTGGGTGGGGCGAAGGCGGCCTTCCGCGACGCGCTCACGTATGCGAAGGAACGGCGGCAGTTCGGCAAGCCGCTGGTGGACTTCGGCCTGATCAAGCAGAAACTGGCGCAGATGACCGTCCGCCTCTACGTCAGCGAGTCTATGGTCTACCGCACCGGAGGGCTGGTCGATCAGGCGCTCGGTGGTCAGCATGCCGACAGCCGGGCGGTCATGGCGGCCCTGGAAGAGTACGCCGTCGAGTGCTCCATCAACAAGGTCTTCGTCTCGGAGGTGCTGGACTTCGTCGTCGACGAGATGGTCCAGATCTACGGAGGCTACGGGTTCATCGAGGAGTACCCGGCGGCCCGCGCCTACCGCGACGCCCGGATCAACCGTCTGTTTGAGGGCACGAACGAGATCAACCGCCTGCTGATCACGGGGATGCTATTGCGCCGGGCGCAGCGGGGACAGCTGCCGCTGATCGCGGCGGCGCGCGCGGCAGGCGAGGAACTCCTGAGTCCAGCAGCAGCAGGCGACGGGTATCTGCCGGGGATCCTGGGCGCCGAGCGGCAGCAGGTGGCGATGGCGAAGAAGGCACTGCTGTTTGCCGCCGGCGTGGCGCTGCAAAAACACGCCGCGGCTATCGAAGATCAGCAGGAAATCCTGGGCTGGCTGGCCGATATGGTGGCCGAGACCTTTGCCACGGAGAGCGCGGTCCTGAGGGCGGTGCGCTCTGCGGACGTGGCAGGGGCGGGTGCTGCAGGGGAGAAGAGTCTGCCCGTGCTCCTGGCCCAGGCGTACCTGAATGAGGCGCTGCCTCGTCTGGAGGGGCTGGCGCGCCAGGTCCTGGCGGCGTCGGCGGAGGGGGAGAACCTCCGCACGCTGCTCGCCGGGCTCCGCCGGCTGCTTCGCTACACACCGCTGGACGCCGTCGTCCTGCAGCGGGCGATCGCCGACCACGCGATTCAGGCGGGACGTTACCCGCTGTAGCGGCTACACCGAGAGGGAGGGCGTATGAAGATCACGACCGATCCCCGCAAGGCGTTCCCGCGTCGCTTCGTGCCTGCGGATGCGGATATGGGACGCTGGGACCAGATCGAACCGATCGGCCAGGCGCTGCTGGCTCACCGGCCGGACTCCCCGCAGGCCCTGGAGCAGTGGCTTGAGGACAGGGGTGAACTGGCGACGTGTATCTGGGAGGAACGGAACCGCCGCTACATCGCCATGACCTCGCAGACCGATGATCCCGAGCGGGAGCGGGCCTACCTGACCTTCGTCCAGGAGATCGAGCCCAAGGTGAAGGTGTTCGACCACCGGCTCGACGAGGCGTACCTGCAGAA
>JANONS010000135.1:0-4057 GCA_031420915.1 Armatimonadota bacterium | reverse complement strand
CCCGGCGCCGCCCACTCCATGGTGGTCAGCTCCAGGACGGTCATCCGCTTCCCGGCCTGGACCCGCATCGTCCCCTTGCGGTCCTTGATGGGCCCCGTGAAGGGTTCGAAGGCCATCGTCGTCGTCGACATCTGGGCCAGGCGCTTTTGGATAAGGTCGTAGACGGAGATCGTGCCGAGATCCGCCGTCTTCACCTTCCTCGCCTGCAGCCTGGCCTTGAACAGCGGGTTGATGGGCTGGCCGAAGTCCCCTCCGAGCTCCACCGCCTTCTCACCGAGCAGCCACCAGTAGTCGACATCCTGCAAGTTCGTCGCCGTGTACTTGCCCGCCAGGACCTTCGACAGGAAGTCGACGTAGATCTTGTCCCAGTGCACGAGTTGCCCGGAGACCACGTGCTTCGGCGCAAACTTCTGCATGGGCGAGTAGTGGCTGAAGCTGAGCAGGCCTTTCTTGGCCGCCACCTGGATCACGGTGGGGGAATCCTCGGTGAAGCCGTACACGTCTGCCCCTTCGGCGACCAGGGCTTCGGTGGCCTCTTTGGCCTTCGCCGGATCAAACCACGAAAACAGCCAGCGCACATTTACGGTGGCTTTGGGGTTGGCCGCCCGCACCCCGAGGGCGAAGGCGGAGATGTGCCGCTTGACCTCAGGGATGGGGAAGGCTCCGACGTAGGCGATCTTCCCGGACTTCGTGAGTGCCCCCGCCATTAACCCGTTCAGGTAGTAGATCTGATAGAAGTCGGCCATGTAGGTGGCCACGTTGGGCGCGCGCTTGAAGCCGGTCGCGTGGGCGAAGATCACATTCGGATAGCGCTTGGCAGCGGCCAGCGTCCCGTCCATGAACCCGAAACTGGTCGTGAAGACGACCTTGGCGCCCTGCTGCACCATCTTGTCGATGAACGGCTCCGCCTGAGCCTCTGGAACCGACTCCACGAAAATGGTCTCGATAGGCAGCGCCTTTTCCGCAATCCGTCGAGCCTGATCATGGGCATGGGTCCACCCATAGTCGCCGATCGGGCCCACGTAAATGAACCCCACCTTGAGCTTCGCCTGCGCAGTTCCTGCCGACGCAAACGCCAGGACCAACACCACTACAAATAACGCCTTCATCCAGCGCATCGTGTCCCTCCCCCTCAGCCTCCCCGGATTGTGGACCTGGTCACATACCACATTTGTCCCGCTGGGGCTTACCTCCTCCTGCCCTCACCGCTCCCCGCGCACATAGGGCAGTCCCAGCGCCTCGGGGGCCCCCTGCCAGAAGCGGCCTCCACGGCGCGTAGTTGCCGCCAGGACCAGGATGGTAAAGGCAAACGGCATCATCTGGAGCGGCTCCGGGGCCACCCAGGTCTGCAGGCGGAACGACAGGTGGAAGAGCGCCCCGAAGAGGAGAGCGCCGACGACCGCCCGGAGCGGATCCCAGGCCGCGAAGATGGCGATCGCGATGGCGATCCATCCTAATCCGGCGGTCATGCCCTCAGTCCAGGAGGGGCGGTAGGCCACCGACAGGAACCCACCTGCGATCCCCGCCAGCGCTCCCCCGAAGACCACGGCGAGATACCGCACGAGGTAGACATTCACGCCCAGCGCGTCGGCGGCTGCGGGTGATTCACCGACCGAGCGCAGCGCGATGCCCCATCGCGTGTGGTGGAGGATTACCCACAGTCCCACCGCCAACGGGAGGCCGGCGTAGGTCAAAATGGAGATTTCGGGCAGCGTATTGAGCAGCGGGAACCCTTCCCATCTCCGACCCAGCACCCCGGTCAGGCCCAGGCCGAGCATGGTGAGCGCCAGGCCGGACACGTACTGGTTCCCGCGCAGGGTGACGGCCACGAACGCGTGCAGGAGCCCGGCCAGCGCCCCAACGCCGGCGGCCGCCAGCAGCCCCAGTTCCGGATGTCCCGTCGTCTGAGCCGCGGCGAAGGCGAAGAGCGCTCCCAGGATCATCATGCCTTCCACGCCCAGGTTCACGACCCCCGACCGCTCGGCGTAGATCTCTCCAAGCGCCGCCCACAGGAGGGGAGTACCCAGGGCGAGGGCCCGGATCATCGTGCTGAGGACGTCCTCCCCCGTCATCCGTCTCTCCCCGAGAGGCCCCGGGCGGGCGCCCATCGCACCCGGTAGAACAGCAGCCGCTCGCTGCCGATCAGGCAGAAGAGGATCAGCCCGTTGAACACGTCGGTCACCCGTGCCGGCATTTGCAGCGCCACGCGCATGGTGTCCCCGCTAGCGAAGATCAGGCCGAGGAAGAGGGAGGTGAGGATGGCCGCCAGCGGGCTGCCGCGGGCCAGCCAGGCCACGATGATCGCCGCGTAGCCGTAGCCCAGCGAAATCTGGAGCGGGTCGAGGAGTCTGTGGTGGATGCCGCCGACCTCGCCGACCCCCGCCAGGCCTGCGGCGCCCCCGCCGATCAGCATCACGAACAGCGTGGTCCGGATGCCATCGATCCCGGCGTAGCGTGCGGCCTCCGGGCTCTCACCCTGCACCCGGATCTCAAACCCCAGCCGCGTGCGCGCCAGGAGGAAGGTGACCCCGATCGCCAGGGCGATGCCCACTACCAGCGTGAGCCAGTGGATACGGGTCCCCGCGATCACCGGGATCCAGGCGGCCTGGGGGAATTCATCCGTGTGCGCGAAGCCGCGCATCGTCGGGCCCTTCCATGGCCCGTGGACCAGCCAGTCCACGACGTAGATGGCGATGTAGTTCATCATCAGCGTGGTGATGACCTCATTGACGCCGAGCCGCACCTTGAGCACGGTGGGCAGGAACCCCCACAGGGCGCCGGCCAAAAAGCCGGCGGCGAACATCGCGGGGAGGAGCCACGCCGCGGGCACCGGTGAGAAGAGCGCCACTCCGGTCGCCGCCACCGCTCCCGCGAGGATCTGCCCCTCCGCCCCGATGTTCCAGAACTGCGCGCGGAAGGCCAGCACCAGCCCCACCCCGGCCAGGAGCAGCGGCATCGCACTGCGCAGGATTTCGGGCGCGGCGCGCGCATTGAACAGCGTCCCTCGCACGATGACCGCATACGCCCGCAGCGGCGAGACGCCAAAGGACCAGAAGATCACCCCCGCCAGGACCAGGGCGGCCAGAATGGCCAGCAGGGACACCCCCAGGACCCAGGGCCACGGCGGGTTGGGGCGCCGCTCGATCTCGAACGGGCCGACCCGCATCAGGCTCGCTGACCCGTCATCATCAGCCCGACCGTCTCGCGGTTCGCCTCCGCCGCGGAGACGATTCCCATGATCTCCCCGCCAAACATCACGGCGATGCGGTCGGAGAGGGTCAGGATCTCCTCCAGGTCCTCGGACACCAGCAGGACCCCCGCCCCCTCCTCGCGCCGGCGCAACAGGAGGGTATGGATCTGCTCCGTCGCGCTGACGTCAAGGCCCGAGGTGGGATGCGCGGCAATGATCAGCCCCGGCCGGCCCGACAGTTCACGCGCCAGGATAAGTCGCTGGATGTTGCCGCCGGAGAGCAGGCGCGCGGGTGTGTGCGGTCCTGGAACGGCGATTTCGTATTCCGCGATCATCTGTCGTGCGAAGCCGGCAATGGCCTGAGGGTTAAGCAGAGGGCCCCGCGAGAACGGCGCGTAGCGGTAGCCCTTCAGCACGAGATTCTCCGTCACCGACATGGTGGGGACGATCCCCATCCGGACCCGCTCCTCCGGAATGTGGGCCACGCCGGCCTCAAAGACCTGACGCGCGGAGTGGTTGGTGACGTCCTGCCCCAGTACGCGCACCCGTCCCCGCGCGGCCCGCCGCAGCCCGGTCAGGACCTCGACCTGCTCTCGCTGGCCATTGCCCGCCACGCCGGCCACGCCCAGGATCTCTCCCCGGCGCACGGTGAAGGAGATTCCGCGCACGGCGGGCAGCCCCCGATCATTGTGCGCCCACAGGTCCTCGACCTCCAAGGCGCCCCTCTCCGGGATGCCATCAGCCAGCGGCGCGTCCCCGTCCGGTCCACGCGTCGCTCTCGGCAGGCGGAACTCCACCTCTCGGCCCACCATCATCCGTGCGAGCGTGCGTTTGTCCGCCCTCTCTATCGGAAGGGTATCGACGACG
>JANONS010000134.1:0-6468 GCA_031420915.1 Armatimonadota bacterium | reverse complement strand
GCCCCTGGTGATGGTGATCGTATCGGCGCCGGTCTGCTCGGCCAGGTCCTTGGGATTCGTGACCGGGATGGTCGCGGCCAGTTTGCTGCAGGTCCCTCCTTCCCGCACCCACGTCTCCCGGCCGATGATGAATACCTCCGTCGTTGTGTTGCCCTGGGTCAGGACCATGCGGAACCGGTCGGGTGCCACGAATTCCGTCGCAGTGCTGGTCCCGTCGGGGGAGGTCAACCGCGAGCGCCAGCTGCGTGCCGCGCCGAATTTCTGAAGGGCGGCCGTCACCTCGGCCACCGCCTGAGGATCGCCTCTAAAAGCCGGGCCCGCCTGGGCGGCAACCGTCCCGGCGGCAAGTCCGAGAACGAGGGCAGCCATCGCGGCGAGCACCAGTGCATACTGCACAGCGAAGCACCAGCGGCGACTCAAAGCATCTCACCTTCCCTCCCCGACTGTGTGGGAGACTTCTGCCGGACGCCGCCCACTCCCTTCCGTGATCGCCCGGCTCGGGCTGGGACAGATCCCATGCCGCTCCGCGGGGTCCGCGGCGTTGACGCGGCACCCGGAGGCTGGTACAAATAGTGCCAATCTGAGCGATGAGGAGGACGCGTAGCCGCCGCTGTGGTTGAGCGAGCCGGGGAGGGTGTGAGCCCGGTCCGCGCCGTGCGCCGAACCCAGCCTCCGAGCCTCGCGTGACGCTCGCCCCGTGATGTCGTCCAGGGAGGTGTGGGGCGGGGTCACGCCGGTGTCCCCGCCGTGACCGGGGGAAAAGCGCCGGCACAGGTTTCACGGTGCCGGAATCAGGGTGGTACCGCGGGTGTGCCCCGTCCCTTCCGGCCGGGGTGCTTCATTTTTGCGGGACGAAGGAGCGTCGAACGACGGTGCGCATGGATGATGTGAAGAGTCTCCCAAGAAAGGCGGAAGCCTTTTCCGACTGGTACACGGCAGTCTGCCTGCGGGCAGAACTGGCCGACTACTCTCCGGTGCGGGGCATGATGGTCATCCGTCCCTACGGCTTTGCCCTGTGGGAGGGGATCCAGCGCTGGCTCGACGCGCGGTTCAAGGCCACCGGGCATATGAACGCCGCCTTCCCCGTGCTCGTGCCAGAGGGGTTGCTCAAGCAGGAGGCGGCACACGTACAAGGGTTCGCGCCGCAGGTGGCGTGGGTGACTCAGGGCGGGGACGAACCTCTAGCGGAGCGGCTAGCCGTCCGACCGACCTCCGAGGCCATCATGATGCCGATGTACGCGAAGTGGATTCAGTCCTACCGTGATCTGCCAGTGCTCATCGTGCAGTGGAACAGCGTGGTCCGCTGGGAGAAAGCGACGCGCCTCTTCTTACGGACGACGGAGTTCTTCTGGCATGAGGGGCATACGGCGCACCGCACCGGCGAAGAGGCAGACGCCGAGTGCCGGCTCATCCTGAATATCTACCGGGAGTTCGTCGAGACCGTGTTGGCCATCCCGGTGCTGACGGGGAAGAAGCCCGCAAGCGAGCGCTTCGCCGGCGCCGACCTTACCTATACCGTCGAGGCGCTCATGCCGGATAGCCAGGCTATCCAGGCAGGCACCTCGCACTTTCTCGGTCAGAACTTCGGCCGCGCGTTCAATGTGAAGTTCCTGGACCAGGACAATCAGGAGAAGTACGTGTGGACCACCTCCTGGGCGATCTCCACGCGCATCATCGGCGCGCTAATCATGGCGCACGGTGATGATAAGGGACTGGCCCTGCCGCCGCAGATCGCGCCCTACCAGGTGGTCGTCGTACCCATCCTGGGGAAGGATGGGGTGGCGGTGCAGGAGCACGCCGCCCGCCTGGCCGCCCGGCTCGGCGAGCGCGTGCGGGTCAAACTGGACGACCGGGAGCAGCACACGCCGGGGTGGAAGTTCAACGAGTGGGAGATGCGCGGCGTGCCGGTCCGTCTGGAGATCGGCCCGCGCGACATTGCCCGCCGCCAGGTCGTTCTTGCCCGCCGGACCGGGGGTGAGAAGGAGTCCGTCTCGGAGGATGGGTTGATCGACACGATGGAGCGGATCCTGGGGGAGGTCCAGGCGACGCTGCTGGACCGCGCCCGGCGGTTTCTGGAGGAGCACATCGTGGACGCGCAGAGCGTCGACGAGATCGCGGCGCTGATTGAGGACCGCCGGGGTTTCGTGCGCGTAGGCTGGTGTGAGGGACAGACGTGCGAAGACACGATCCGCGAGCGCACCGGGGCCTCCCCCCGCGTCACCCCGCTGGACGATCAACCGCAGGGCACCTGCATCGTCTGCGGGCAGCCGTCGAAGGCAACGGTCTATTACGCCCGGGCCTACTGACGCGCTGGGACGGTCGAGACGTCGGAGCGAGGCATGCGCAGTATGCGGATGTCCCACCTGTTTGGGGAGACGCTGCGCGCGGCGCCGGCAGAGGTGGAGGTGGCCGGCCACCGACTGCTGCTGCGCGCCGGGTACATCCGGCCGCTGGCCGCCGGCATCTTCAGTTATCTTCCGCTGGGCGTCCGGGTCATGCGCAGGATTGAGGCCGTCATCCGCGAGGAGATGGAGGCGATCGGCGGGCAGGAGATCACGATGCCCGTCGTCCACCCCGCGGAGTTGTGGCAGCGCACCGGACGCTGGTATGACATCGACGAGGAGCTAGTGCGCTTCGCCGACCGCACCGGCCGGAACATGGTCCTGGCCATGACGCACGAAGAGGTCGTGGCCGACCTGGCCCGCAGTGAGGTGCGCTCCTACCGCCAGCTGCCGCTGCTCCTCTACCAGATTCAGACCAAGTTCCGGGACGATCCCCGGCCGCGCGCCGGCCTCATCCGGGTGCGGGAGTTCACGATGAAGGACTCCTACAGCCTGGACGCGGACGTCGCAGGGTTGGAGCTCCAGTACCGCAACCATTACCGGGCCTATGTCCGCATCTTCCAGCGAGTCGGGCTGCCCGGCGTCATCGCCGTGGCCGCGGATCCCGGGATGATGGGCGGCCACGTGGCCCACGAATTCATGTTCCTGACAGAAGTCGGTGAGGACACACTGGCGCTCTGCGACCGCTGCGGCTACGCGGCCAACATCCAGGTCGCGGGGTCTCGGAAGCCTGTACCGTCGGCCGAGCAGGCGCTGCCGCTGGAGAAGGTAGCGACGCCCGGGACCGATACGATCGAGGCGCTGGCGAGTTTCCTCGGTGTGCCCAAGAGCCGGACCGCCAAGGTGGTTTTCTTCACGGCGGCCGTGCCGGCTCCGGCGGGGGCGGCGGGGGAGAACGCGAAGCCGCGCGAGGTGCTGGTCATGGCCCTGGTGCGCGGCGATATGGATGCCAACGAGGCCAAACTCGGCCGGGCGATCCGGGCCCGGCGGCTCACGCCCGCATTAGCTGAGGCCATCCGGGCGGTCGGCGCGCAGCCCGGGTACGCCTCGCCGATCGTGGTGGCGCGCGGAGCGGTGCTGGTGGTGGCTGATGACCTGGTCGCCGCCTCGCCCAATCTCATCGGCGGGGCCAACGAGGTAGGGTTCCATTACCGCAACATCAACGCCGGCCGCGACTTCCAGCCCGACGTGGTGGCTGATATTGCCGATGTGTCTGCCGGCGCCCCCTGCCCACGCTGCGAGGGGCCCCTGCGCCTGGCGCGCGGCGTGGAGGTGGGGAATATCTTCCAGCTGGGCACCCGCTTTGCGGAGGCACTCGGTGCGAAGTACCTCGACGCGCAGGGCCAGAGCCATCCCGTGGTGATGGGCTCTTACGGCATCGGCGTGGGGCGGCTGCTAGCCTGCATTGTGGAGGCCAACCACGATGAGCGGGGGATCCGGCTGCCAATCACCGTCGCACCCTACGATGTACACTTGGTGCGCTTGAGCGCGCAGGTCCCGGACCTCGACGCGAAAGCCGATGCGATCTACGAGGCGCTCCGGGCGGCCGGCATCCAGGTCCTCTATGACGACCGCGACCTGAGCGCCGGCGTGAAGTTCGCCGATGCGGATCTGATTGGCCTTCCGCTGCGCGTGACCGTCAGCGCCCGATCGCTGCAGCACGGCGGATGCGAACTGAAGCGTCGCGATCGCGACGAGGTCCGCTTCGTCCCTCCCGATGAGGCTCCGAGCGGCGTGTGCGAGGCGATCAGGCAACTCCGCGACGAGGCGGCGGCAAGGCTCAGCCCTACGCCCTATCCAGCGCCGGACGCGGCCGGATGAGCGTGGAGAGGAGGGCTCATGCCCCGCGACCTTCCTGTCGGTAACGGGTCGCTGCTGGTCAACTTCGACCAGACCTATCAACTGCGCGACCTGTACTGGCCACACGTGGGCCAGGAGAACCACTCGGCCGGTCATCCCTTCCGCTTCGGTGTGTGGGTCGACGGGCAGTTTCGCTGGATGGACGACCCCGGTTGGCAGCGCGCCCTCGATTATGCCGCGAATACACTCATCACCGAGGTGGCCCTGTATCATCCCGACCTGGCACTGCGGCTGGTCTGCAACGACGCAGTCGACTTTCATGAGAACCTCTACCTGCGGCAGATCGTCGTCCACAACGAAGCAGACCGTGAGCGGGAGATTCGCCTCCTCTTCGCCCAGGACTTTCACATCAGCGGCGTTGAAATCGGTGACTCAGCCTACTATGAGCCGGAACGCCGCGCGGTCTTCCACTACAAGGACAAGCGCTGGTTTCTGATCAACGCGGCCAAGGAAGGGCCGGACGGCTGGGTGCTGGGGGTGGACCAGTGGGCGGTCGGTATTAAGGAGTTCCAGGATAAGGAGGGGACCTGGCGCGATGCCGAAGACGGTTGGCTCTCCGGCAATGCGGTGGCGCAGGGCAGCGTCGATTCCACGGTCGCCTTGCACCTCACCGTCCCCGCGCGAGGTCACGGGACAGGCTGGTACTGGATCGCCGTGGGGGAGGACTTTCGGGAGGTGACCAGGATCAACCGCGCAGTCCGACAGAAGAGTCCGCCCACCTTCCTGGAACGCACACGGCACTACTGGACCCTGTGGGTGACCAAAGAGGACGAGGACTTCGCGGATCTGCCTTCGATCGTCGCGCACGTGTACCGGCGGAGCCTGTTGATCCTGCGCACTCAGATCGACAACGGCGGGGCGATCATCGCCGCGACCGACTTCGACATCACCCGATTTGCCCGCGATACTTACGCCTACATGTGGCCGCGCGACGGGGCACTGGTCGCTGATGCGCTGATCCACGCCGGTTATTCCGAAGTGCCACGGCGCTTCTTCAATTTTTGTCGCCAGGTGATCACTGATGAAGGCTATCTGCTGCACAAGTACAACCCCGACGGGTCGATCGCGTCATCGTGGCATGGGTGGTACCAGGACGGCAGCAAGCAGCTGCCGGTCCAGGAGGACGAAACGGCACTCGTGCTATGGGCGCTGTGGCGTTACTTCCGTCGCTTTCGCGACGTGGAGTTCATCAAGCCACTCTATCGCGGGCTGATCATCCGCGCCGCCAACTGGCTGGCTGCGTACCGAGACGCGGAGACGGGCCTGCCGCTGCCATCGTGGGACCTGTGGGAGGAGCGGCGTGGCGTGCTGGCCTGGACGGTCGGGGCCACCTGGGGGGGATTGCAGGCCGCCAGTAACTTTGCAGACGCCTTCGGCGAGGGCGAGCTGGCCGCCAGCTACCGCCGCGCGGCGGACGAGATCCGAGCCGGCGCCGATGCTCACCTGTGGGGTCCAGATGAAGAGCGGTTCGTGCGCATGGTGAACCGGCAGCCGGACGGAACATGGGCGGTGGATCGGACGGTGGATGCCTCGATCGCCGGGTTATGGCTCTTCGGAATGTATCCCGCCGATGATCCCCGGATCGTCAAAACGATGTCTGTCATCCGCGAGCGGTTATGGGTAAAGACTGACATCGGGGGCCTGGCCCGCTACGAAGACGATCACTACCACCAGGTCAGCCAGGATACCACGCACGTCCCCGGCAACCCGTGGTTCATCTGCACTCTCTGGCTGGCCCAGTGGTATGCGCAGACCGCGCGCAGCCCGCAGGATCTGGCGCAGGCGCTGGCCTTGCTCACCTGGACCTGCAAGCATGCCCTACCAAGCGGCGTGCTGGCCGAGCAGATCCACCCGCACACCGGCGCTCCGCTCTCCGTCAGCCCACTCACCTGGAGCCACGCCGGTCTCATCACCACCGTGCACGCGTACCTGGGGGCACGCGCACGGCTGCAAACGTAACATCGCCCATGCCGTTCCGAACAGAAGCAGGGGTGGTGGTGCCCGCCGTGACGGCCGCTCAGATGCGGGAGGTCGACCGACTCGCGGTGGTGGAGTTCGGCCTGTCCATCCAGCAGATGATGGAGAACGCCGGACGGACCCTAGGAGTGCACGTCCTGGACATGCTCGATGGAGTCAGAGGCGAGGTCACGATCCTGGCCGGCTCGGGAGGGAATGGCGGCGGGGGCCTCTGCTGTGCGCGGCATCTCCACAATCACGGGGTGAAGGTCTGGGTGGCGCTCGACAGGGACGCGGGAACGCTGACCGG
>JANONS010000133.1:0-1527 GCA_031420915.1 Armatimonadota bacterium | reverse complement strand
CAATTGTTCCGCCGGCGATCGCCAGCGCGAGCTGTTTCGCCTTCTGGAGACCGTCTCAGATCTTCCCGTCGTGGTCCTCGGCGCTGGAGGCGACGAGGACGAGGTCGTATGGTACCTGGATGCGGGCGCCGCAGATTACGTGGTGCGACCTGTGAGCCCGGCCCACCTCTCGGCACGCCTGCGGGTGGTGCTTCGCCATGCCGCCCAGGACATACCGGGAGGAATCATCCAAGTAGGAGACTTGGAGGTCGACCCCGATCGTCACGAGGTGCGACGTAACGGGCGGGTGGTACGAGTGACGCCGACGGAGTTCCAACTGCTGCGAGTTCTGGCAGAGCGGGCTGGTCAGCCCTGCTCCCACCGGATGTTGCTGGAGCGCGTCTGGGGCGACGACTTCGCCGCCTGCACACACTACTTGAGCCTGTACATCGGCTATCTGCGGCGAAAACTTGAGGATGATCCAAAAAGCCCGCGCCTGCTGGTCACCCACTGGGGTGTGGGTTACCGCCTGCGGGAAGCGCCCGGCAAACGCGGACTTCAGGCGCAGCGGCGGGCAAGGATGGCTACCTCTTGAAAGCCCCGCCAAAGCAGATCCTATTCGTCGCCCTCAAGGCGAGGGAGGCGGGCTCGGTGATGACGCCGCTGCGGACTGCGGGACATCTCGTTTCCCTAATTGAGGAGATCGAATCTGCGGGACCGTTCCTCGCCTCGCACACGTTCGACCAGGCGGTGGTTCCCGCGCACGTGCTGGAATCCCTCCTGAGGCAGCGCGCGCTGTGGGAGGCGTCTGACGGCGAGGCTTGGCGCAGCTCAACGGCAGGCCTGGCTCACGACCTCCGTTGCCTCTTGAACGCTCTGCCACAGGGCATCGCGGAACTGGTCGAGGAGTGCCAACCCCACCCGGGCGCCGGCGAGAGGCTGAACGAGGTTTGCGGTCGGATATCCACCCTCTCGGGATTTCTCAGCGAACTGATACTCGAGCTCGACCGCGACGCCGACGAAGAACTGCACACAACCATGGTCGACCTGGAGGAGGTCATTGAGGCAGCATCCGTGACTGTGTACTCGGACGCTTCCGAAAAGGGGCAGCGGCTGGTCATCGACGTCGATGAGGAGGTGACGCACATCCGCGCCGACCGCACCAAGTTGAAGCGGGTGCTCGCGAACCTCCTGGACTATGCGGTCCGGCAGACGCCACGTCTGGGCATGGTGACGGTTCGCGCCATGCCTGCGCAGGACGAGTGCGTCATCGCCGTCCTCGACGGCGGTGAGGGCATTACTTCCTCCGAGCTGCGGCGCCTGTTCAGCCCGCCGCTGGGGGTGGCTGGCGTCGC
The DNA here is from genome assembly GCA_031420915.1 of Armatimonadota bacterium. Lineage (GTDB taxonomy): Bacteria > Sysuimicrobiota > Sysuimicrobiia > Sysuimicrobiales > Humicultoraceae > JANONS01. Next base: position 193 of record JANONS010000133.1, on the reverse strand, counting down.
TGGGACGGGTCTGCCACAGGTCAAACGGATGGTAGAGCAGCACGGAGGCCGGGTCTGGGTAGAGAGCCAGAAGGACTCCGGCACGACCGTATTCGTGACATTCCCTCGAGTTCTTACGGCCCGCAGCGGCAGGCCTCGGGTCCGTCCATATAGCAGTGGCCAGGTGCTTTTTCGGGTGTTTAGACCGATTCTC
>JANONS010000132.1:0-2601 GCA_031420915.1 Armatimonadota bacterium | reverse complement strand
CCCGCCTGATCGTGATGGAGTACGTGGCGGGGCAGACGCTCCGTGAGCGGATCCCCCTCTCCTGGCCAGAGGCAGTGGAGGTCGCCACCCAGGTGTGCCGGGCGCTCGCCTACGCCCACGCGCAGGGGGTGGTGCACCGGGACATCAAGCCGGAGAACATCGTCATTACCGCGGACGGCACAGCCAAGGTGATGGACTTCGGCCTGGCCCGCAGCGAGGGGCGGAGCCGTCTCACGCAGACGGGGATGATCGTGGGCACGGTGGCCTATATGGCGCCGGAGCAGGCGCTGAGCGGGCAGGTGGATGGCCGCACCGACCTGTACTCGTTGGGTGCGGTGCTCTATGAGGCGATCACAGGGAAGCCCCCGTTTGAGGCGGACGATCCGATTTCCGTGATCTCCATGCACGTCAACGTCCCGCCGGTGGCACCACGCTTCCACAGGCCGGAGATCCCAACTGCCCTCGAATCGATCATCCTCCGCCTCCTGGTGAAAGACCCGACCGAACGGTACGCCTCTGCCGATGAACTCGTCCGCATCCTCGGCAGCGCTCTGGCCCCGGTGGAGGCGCCCGCAGAAGGTGCCCCGGCGATCGAGGCACAGCTTGCCGCACCCTCGCTCCTGGAAATGATGGCGAGGGGCCGCCTGGTCGACCGGGAGGAGGAGCTTGCGGCGCTCAAAGGCTCGCTGGAGTCGATGCTCTCCGGCCGAGGACACACTGTGCTGGTCGCGGGAGAACCCGGCATCGGCAAGACCCGACTCGCCCAGGAGTTGCTCGTTTTCGCCAGGCTGCGAGGGTGTCTGGCGCTCACCGGCCGCTGTTACGAGCAGGAGGTGACGATCCCGTATCTGCCGGTGGCCGAGGCCCTGCGGGGGATGGTGCGACAGATCGCGGACGATCAACTGCAAACGCTGGCGGCCCCGTATGCGGCAGAACTCGTCAAGCTCGTGCCCGAGCTGAGCCTGCGGATCCGGGACCTCCGCCCCAGTCCGCCGCTGGAGCCGGACCAGGAGCGCCTCCGGCTCTATGAGAATGTCACCGCTTTTCTGAGCGCGGCAGCACGCACCCGCCCGCTGGTCTTCCTGCTGGATGACCTCCACTGGACGGACGCGGCGACGCTGCAACTACTCCGCTACCTCGCACGCAACATCCGCACCGACCGTATCGTCCTGCTGGGCACGTATCGCGACGTCGAGCTCGATCGTACTCACCCGCTCTCTATGGCCCTCCGCGAGATGAACCGGGAGCGCCTCTATACTCGTGTCCTCCTGCGGCGCCTGACTCCCGAGCATGTGTCCGAGATGATCCGGTCAATCTTTCAGATCCGCAACCCGGTCTCTGATGAGTTCCGCGATCTGATCTACACGGAGACGGAAGGCAACCCATTCTTTGTCGAGGAGGTGCTGAAGCACCTGGTCGAGGCGGGAGCCCTGTACATGACAGGAGGGGGCTGGGAGCGGAAGGACATCCACGAGATCGAAGTGCCACAGTCGGTTCGTGAGGTCATTGGTCGCCGGCTCGAGCGCCTTTCGCCTGAATGCGTGGAGATCCTGACCGTGGCGTCAGCGATCGGACGGGAGTTTGAATTCGAGGTCCTGAGGACCGCGATGGCGGCCGACGGCGATTCGTCGCAGGACCGGGTCGATGTGGGCCGTCTGCTGGATCTGCTCGAGGAGGGATTGGAGAGTCAGTTAATCACCGAGGAGCGGGTCGAGGAGGGGGTGCGGTACACCTTCGCGCATGCGCTGGTGCGGGAGACGCTCTATGACGGTCTGAGCCTCCGCCGGAAGATGCTGCTCCACGAGCGGGTGGGCGAGGCCCTGGAGCGAGTTTATGCAGATGTGTTGGACGCGCACGCCGCCGACCTCGCCTACCACTTCTCGCAGGTTGGGCGATCGCAGGCCGAGAAGGCCGTCCGATACGCGATGCAGGCCGCCGATGCTGCGGCTCGCGTGTATGCATTCGACGAGGCGATCGCCCATTACCGAAATGCGATTGAGCTGCTCCCGGCTGAGGATGTCCGCCGGACCGAAGTCAGGGAGAAGGTAGGCCGGACGCTGATGGCCCAGGGTAAGTGGACGGAGGCGGCCCGCGCACTCGAACAGACGCATCGTGAGTATGCGGACCGGGGCGATACTCCCGCGGTGTTGCGCAGTTCGCTCGGCCTGGCCTGGGCCTACCGCCAGGTTCCCGAACCAGACAGGGCGCTGGAGTGGGCCGCCAGAGCGGCCGAGGCGGCCCGCGCCATCGACGACCGCAACGGACTGGCTCGTGCCTCTCTGCAAATGGCCCACGCCTACTGGCTTAAGGGTGCCTATCCTGATGCCGGCGCGCGGGCCCGCGAGGCATATGAGATGGCCGAGGCCGCGGGGGACCAGGAGACGGCAATCAACGCCCGGATCCGCTACTTGAACAGTCAGCCTCCCTGGGAAGGGAGGGACCGCCAGGAACTGCTCGCCGTGGTTGCTCTGGCGGACCGAGCCGGATTTATCGGTGCCAGCGTGGGGGGCCGGTGGGCCCTGTCGACCGTGGACTGGGTCAGTGGTGTGGACACCGAGACGACGTTCCGCACGAACTCGGAAGCGCTGGAGATCTCCAAGC
>JANONS010000131.1:0-2115 GCA_031420915.1 Armatimonadota bacterium | reverse complement strand
AAGGGGATGATCGGCGTGAGGGGAACCCGGAGGCGGCCGTCCTCGATCCGGATGGCCTCCCCCTCACGCGGCGGCGTCAGCGTTTCCAGGGTCAGCACGCATGTCCCCTCCCGCGGCCCACGATACCATGTAGGAGGGCATGGGGGAACGCCGCGCGGCATTCTTGACCCGTCGGGTCGCAGAGAGTAGGATGGGGAGGGTGGACTGCTGGTCTGACCAGTAGCCCTGAGGCCTATGACCACCTCACAGCGCAAGCTGTTCCAGCCCGTCCCCCGGAGCCGTCTGTACCAGCACATCGTCCGGCAGATCCAGGACCTCATCGCCGACAAGCACCTCCAGCCGGGCGACCGCCTTCCTGGAGAGCGGGAACTGGCGGGGAACCTCTCCGTCAGCCGCCAGTCAGTCCGCGAGGCGCTGAAGGTGCTCGACTACCTCGGCATCGCAACGGTGCGCCCCGGCGGGGGCACCTTCGTCGCCACCACCCCACCCACCCCGCTCGATCCATCGGTGTACGGTCTGCTCTCCGAACACAGGTTTCTGCTCGATCTGCTGGAGGCCCGGCGGATCATTGAGGAAGAGATCCTGCACCTGGCCGCCCGGCGCAGCACCCGGGAGGACCTGGAGGCGATGGAGAAATTCCTTGCCGCGCGTGAGTCGGAACTGACCACGGGCGAGCACGACGTGGCGAGCGACCTGGCCTTCCACGAGATGCTGGCGGAGGCGACCGGGAATACAGTGCTCCTCAGCGTGATGCGGCACCTGAATGAGATGTGGGTGCAGGTCCGGGAGAAGACCGGCCGTAAGCGCACCAGCCCGTACACCGCGCTCCACTTTCACCGCCAGATTCTGACGGCGCTCCGCCGCAGGGAGCCCGCAGCCGCGCGGCGGGCGCTGCGCCGGCATCTGGATGCCATGCGGGCGGAGATGATGAAAGCGAAGGCCGCGCGTCGCGGATCGTCGAAGTCTGGACGGCCAGCCCCCAGGCGAAACGGAGGCAACCGTTGAAGGAGGTGCGGAAGGCCACGCGTGTGGAGCGGGACTCTCTCGGCGAGATGGAGGTCCCGGCCGGCGCGTACTACGGCGCCTCAACCGCGCGCGCCGTCCGGAACTTCCCCATCAGCGACCTGCGGTTCACCAGATCGTTCATCCGGGCGCTGGGAGTGATCAAGCACGCGGCGGCGGAGGTCAACATCGACCTGGGGTTGCTGGACCGGCGCACCGGCGAAGCGATCACCCGGGCGGCCGGCGAGGTTGCGGACGGCCGCTTCGACGACCAGTTCGTCGTGGATATCTTCCAGACGGGGTCGGGCACCTCCACCAATGTCAACGCCAACGAGGTGATCGCCAACCGGGCGATCGAGCTGCTCGGCGGCGAGCGCGGCTCCAAGACCGTGCACCCCAACGACCACGTCAACATCTGCCAGTCGAGCAACGACGTGATCCCCACCGCCATCCAACTGTCCGCGCTGATGCAGATCCGCGATGAGCTGCTCCCCGGGATGGAGACGCTGCGCCGTTCGCTGGCGGCAAAGGCGAAGGCGTTCGACGCGATTGTGAAGACCGGCCGCACCCACCTGATGGACGCCACCCCGATCCGCCTGGGGCAGGAGTTCACCGGCTACGCGGGACAGGTCGAGCGGGCGAGCCGCCGGCTACGCTACGCGGAGAAGGAGCTGCGCGAGGTGCCGCTCGGGGGAACCGCGGTGGGGACGGGGACAGGCGCCCACCCGGAGTTCGCCCGACGGGCCTGCGCCCGGATCGCGGCGCTCACCGGCATTGACATCCACGAGACCGAGAATCACTTCCAGGCCCAGGTCGCGCTCGACGCGGTGCTCTTCACCTCCGGCGTCCTGCGTACATATGCGACTGCATTGATGAAGATCGCCAATGACATCCGCTGGATGGGGTCCGGTCCCCGCACCGGACTCGCCGAACTGCGGCTGCCCGCGCTCCAGCCGGGCTCCTCCATCATGCCCGGCAAGGTCAACCCGGTCATTCCGGAATCTGTCATCCAGGCCTGCGCCCAGGTGCAGGGCAACGATCTCGTGGTTGCGACGCACGGTCGTTCGTTCTGGGCACTGGACGACATTTCCTCACTACGGCAGATGCACGATT
>JANONS010000130.1:0-1702 GCA_031420915.1 Armatimonadota bacterium | reverse complement strand
ATCGTCGTGGACGACGGCTCCACGGACGGGACGGCCGAGATGGCAGAGAGCCTTCGCCTCCCGGTGCCGCTCCGGGTCCTCCGCCAGCCGCACCGCGGGCGGGCGGCGGCACGCAATCTGGGGGCGGCGCGGGCCGCCGCTTCCGTCCTCCTGTTCCTCGACGCCGACATCCGCCCCACACCCGGGTTCGTGGCCGCCCACCTGCGCCACTACGAGAATGGGGAGCGCCTCGGCGTGCAGGGACGCACAGTGCAGCACCCTGACACCCTGACCACCACCTTCATGAGAGCGACGAACCACTTTCCGGACCTGACGCCACGACGCCGGCAGAACCTCGCCCCGTTGCACGTGATGACCAGCAACTTCTCGGTGGGAGCGGCCCTCTTCCGGGAGGTCGGGGGGTTTGACGAGGCGTTCCGAGGCTACGGCTGGGAGGATATCGAGCTGGGATTCCGCCTCCGGCAGGCCGGCGTCCGCCTCCACTACGAGCCGGCCGCGCTGGCCTATCATCATCAGGCGCAGGCGCTGGAGGATCTGGCGGGCAAACTTCGCCAGGCCGGAGCCGGCGCGGTGTATTTCTGGCGAAAGCACGGTCGTCCGGTGGGCCTCGGGCTGTTCCTCGAGATCCACCCCGCTCTCCTGCCGCTCAAGTGGCTGGTCTACCGCACCGGGGTGTTCACCCCCCTGGTTGAGGCGGTACGCCCGTGGGCGGAACGCCACCACATGCTGGCGATCTGCAACGAGTGCTACAACCACCTGCGGTGGCGCGCGTACTACGACGGGGTCTTCGCGGCCCTTCGCACGCCGGCCACGGGTCGCGTCACGGAGGAGGCGAGCACATGAGACCGCGCCTGCTCTGCGTCAGCAACGGGCACGGCGAGGACCTGATCGCCTCGGAGATCATCCGTCATCTCCGTGGCGTCGAGGCGGTCGCCTACCCCCTGGTGGGACTGGGGGACGCCTACCCCGAGCAGGTGACGCGTCTCGGGCCCAGGCGGGTCTTCCCCAGCGGCGGTTTCGCCTTTCGCCATGGGCTGCGGAATCTCACCGACGATCTGCGGAGCGGCTTCATCCGGTTCTGGTTCGCGCAGCGGCGCGCGCTCGCGGGTCAGCGCGGCCGCTTCGCGGTGGTGCTGGCCGTCGGCGACCCCTACTGCCTGGCCATGGCCTCCCGCGTGCGGGTGCCCACCGTGCTCATCGCATCAGCCGACTCCGTGCTGAACGTGCCGTATGGCCGCCTCAAGTTGCGCTTGCTCCGCCGCCAAGCCCGGCAGGTGTTCACGCGCGACGCCCCCACCGCCAAGTTCCTGGCCCTCCGAGGCATCAACGCCGCGTACCTCGGCAATGTGATGCTCGACTGCCTCCACCCCACCGGATGCGACTTTGACCTCCCTCAGGACAGTCCGGTCGTCGCGCTCCTGCCGGGCAGCCGGGGGGACGCCGTCCATAACGCGGTGCTCCTCGCAGAGGTGGCGTCCAGGGTGATCCGCACCCGCCCGGAGGTGCGGTTCGTGCTGTCACTCGCGCCCACGGTGGACGGCGACGCGGTCTGCCAGGCGATTCGCGATGCCGGAGGCCGCGCGCAGGACGGGGAGGCGGCGCTCGGCGGCGCGCGGATGGTGATGACGCGGGCATTCGCCGACGCCATCATCCGGGCGGTGGTCGTGGTCGGGCTGGCGGGGACCGCCAACGAGCAGGCCGC
>JANONS010000129.1:0-2320 GCA_031420915.1 Armatimonadota bacterium | reverse complement strand
AGCCCGACGATCCCGCAGAGCGCCGCGGGCTGCCGGATCGATCCGCCGGTGTCGGTCCCGAGCGCCCAGGGCGCCAGTCCGGCGGCCACGGCCGCGGCCGATCCGCCGCTGCTCCCGCCCGGGACGCGGTTCGGATCCCAGGGGTTTCGCGTGGGGCCGTAGCCCGAGTTCTCCGTGGAGGAGCCCATGGCGAACTCGTCCATGTTGGTCTTGCCGAGGAGGATCGCCCCCGCACTCCGCAGCCGCGTGATGACCGTGGCGTCGTAGGGCGGTCGCCATCCCTCCAGGATCCGGGAACCGCAGGTGGTGGGAACGCCCCGCGTGCAGATGACGTCTTTGATCGCGATCGGGACCCCCGCAAGCGGAGGCAGATGATTGCCCTTCGCGTAGCGCTCGTCCCAGCGGCGCGCCTCCTCGCGGGCCGCATCGGCGTCGACGTACAGATAGGCGTGCAGGGTGCCGTCCAGCCGGACGATGCGCTCGAGGTAGACCTCCAGCAGCGCGGACGGCGTCACCTCCCCGCGGCGCAGGCGCGGCAGGAGGGTGGAGACCGGCTGCGGGGCGGGCGTCACTGCTTAGATAGGTTCCAGGACCGGAGGCACTTTGAAGAAACCGTCCTCCTGCGCGGGCGCGGCCGCCAGCACCTCCTCGCGGTCAAGAGAGGGCCTGACCTCGTCCTCCCGCAGGACAATCGCTGCGGCCACCACGTGCGAGGTGGGCTCGACCGCGGTCAGGTCGAGGTCCGCCAGCCGGGCGAAGTCCTCGAGGATGTTCCGTAGCTGCTCGGTGAACATCGCGCGCTCATCATCGGTCAAGGAGAGCCGCGCCAGGCGGGCCACGCGGTCAACGGTTGCGGGGTCGATCGTCATTCGCAATCACCGCTCCCATGGTAGCATGTGCCATGGACTGTGCTAACGAGGAGGACGACTGTGGCGACGGAGCCTGCGGAGGCACGCCTGGCGAGGCTCGAAGGCGGCTACGAACAGATCGACAGGCGGCTCGCGTCGATGGACGAGAGGATGGGCCGCCTTGAGACCAAAGTCGATGCTCTCGGTCATCGGCTTGACAGCAAGATTGACACGGTGACGTCGGAGCTTCGCCGGGAGCTGGGTACCGTGGGCAGCCGTGTCCATACCGTCCTGTACGGCATCATCATGGCCATTCTCGTCCCCATCCTCATTCGCGTCTTCTTCCCCTAGAACACCGACTCTATACTCGGTCCGGACCGAGTTGCGGGGATGCCCAGCCCCCACCGCGGGCGTGGCTTGTTTGGTAGGTACGAGTAAGACGCACGCGCCTCCCTCACAGTCGCGGGGGGGCGCGGACCAAAGTACAGTTCTGCCTCGTAGCCATTGTGCGCGCGGCATCGGAGCTGAATGTTCTCTGCTGTCGGCTCGCCACCCGCGGCGTGGGGCGCGACGTGATGGAACTCCAGAAAGCCCTGCTCGGTGCAGCGGCGGTCTGTGTCACTGACGAAGGCACACCGGCCGCCGTCGCGGAGCCAGACCGCGCGCTTGACCTCGGCCGGGATGTGACGCGACCCGGGGGCAGTGCCGCGGCTCTCGCGCGGGCGGTCCGTGGCGGCGAACTTCTGCTTGGCAAGGTCCTGGAGGAGCGCGGTCAGAGCCCGATCGAAGATGGCCGCCGGATCCCCGTCTGGAATCTGGTGGCGTAAGAGGGCCTGCGCAAGTCGCAGTTTCTCGTACGTCTCGGCGCTCGCCGTGAACTGCACTCTGTAGCGCTGGGGCGCCAGCGGGGCGACAACCGCGGGACGCGCTCGGGGCGGCATCAGGGCCGGAGCCGGCAGGTCTGGAGATGCGACGCCTGGCCCCTCACCGGTCGGCGGGGCACTGGCCGGGGCCGGTAGCCTGCGGACGGAGGCCGGGACAGGCGGCTGGGGGCGCAGCCGCGCGACGAGCTCCTCGACCGCGCGCTTGCTCTTATGCCGGGCCATGCCCAGGATGTCTTTGTGGTTCTCGGACGTGAGATGGGGCGCGAGGAGCCCGACCGTACTCAGGTTCACGGATCCATCCGCAAGCATCTCAAGAAGCACCGGGAATCTTCGGACGGCCCGGGCGGTCTCGATGCGCCCGTAGGCGGCGTGCTCGGAGAGATGCAGGATTTGCGTGCAATAGGTGAACAGCGACGAGCAGCCGTCGGCGAGATACAGGCGTCGCTCGTCCAGTTCCGCGAGATGGGCGATCAGGGACGCCGTCGCCTCACGCTCGCGCTCCGCGAGGTGCTTCACCTGCGCGACGAGCGCGGTATCGGAGAGCTGAGCCACAGCGGAGAGCATGTGCGGATCCATGGCCTATATATA